>JALZJW010000058.1 GCA_030859565.1 Pseudomonadota bacterium | reverse complement strand
ATGAGTTACTCGATTTGTCCTGTTGGCGTCTCGACCGCAGCGGCTAATTCAAGCGGTCTTCTTTTCTGATGTCCTCATCAATGCCTTTAGCTCATGTATCGACACATTGGTGAGAAATGCGGGCTAGGCGGGTCACCGCGATTTTTCGATAAGCTGCATGTAGAGTTGTTGGTAGCGTCGTATGATAACTTCCGGACTGAACTCTCGCGTCACTTTCTGATAACCCATCTCACCCAAGCGCCGCCTAAGCGTCGATATCGGTACTCCGTCCTGCTTTCAGTGATACTGAACACGGCTGGCAGGTAGCTGCCAGTGAAAGCGGGACATGCGCCCGCGGATTACGAATATGCAGCGCCGAACACGTGATGTTCACTAACTCAGCTTCGAATCCGCGGGTGCGCTTGAGTTCGTGAACGAACACTCAGGGTTTGCCGTCGCATCGGCTCACTATACCGCCTTCGTAGAGCGCAAGCACGCACGTCCCTTCCGCCTATGCGTGCTTCACATACACGGTCGACGCCATGTGCATCGCAACGCTCAAGGTTTATCGCGATCTTATCGCAAAGCGTCCAGATACCGATTGATCGCGTTCGCCCACTGCAGCTCGCCACGCGCGCGCTGAGAGGCCGCCGCCCCGAGGCGGTGCCTCAACGCGCTGTCGCCCAACAGGCGCTCGATCTGCCGCCAAACATCGGCTTGATCGGTCGCATGACAAAGCAATCCCGTTTGCCCATCTTGCACCGCATCGGACGCACCCCCGTCGCGTCCAGCGAGCGCGGGAACGCCGTACCAACCCGCCTCGACAAAAGCGATGCCGAAGCCTTCGACGGAGTCGCCTTCGCGCCGGGTCGGCATCACGAACACATCGGCCGAGGCAAACAAGGCCGCCTTCATCTCGCCGTCGACAGGTCCGGTGAAACGGATGCTTTGCATGACGGCTTTTTCAGCGGCGATCTGATCAAGTCGCGCGCGATCATCGCCGCCGCTGGCGACCACGAACACGGCATTCGGATAGATCTTCAGAATGTCCGGCATGGTGCGGATCACCATATCGACGCCCTTGCGCGGTTCGAGCCGCGCCAAGGTCAGCAGCACTGGGCCGCGCCCTGCGATGATATCGCGAACCTTCGTCAGCGCTGCTTCGCCGGGCGCGAGCTGCGGACCGATTGGCGGATTGATCACGCGCAAGCGCCGGTCGCCGTCGCTGAGATACGGCCTCGCCAGGGACGCTGTGTAAGCCGAATTCGCGATGAGTGTGTGCGCCTTCGCCAACGCGTTTACGATGCGCGCCCTCTTGCTTGCCGACGGCGCAGCGGGAAACTCCATGCCGTGCGCAAGCACGGCAATCGGTGCCGATAATGTCGGAAGCAGTTCGACGCTCTTCCACGAGTCGGCGAACAAGCCTTTCACATTCTGCGCGCGAACGGCGTTGGCAACTGCATAAGCCTTAAGCTGCCGCCGCAACGGCTTGAACCCGCCGAAGCGCTTCACAGCGTACGGCGCAGGGTCCGCCGCGTCCGTGTGCGCACGATCGGCGTAAACGGCAACCGCTTCATCGCTGCCGTGGACCGCGTCCGCAAGCCCGCCCATCAGCATTTCGATGCCGCCGCGGTCGGGCGGAAAGCATTGCGTCGTGATGAGGATCATGGGGCCTTGGCGCGCTCGTTGAGAGCGTCAGCGCTCGCCGCCGTCTGAACGGGCCGTTGCGGCGCCTCGAGCATGCGTGCGATGCGGGCAAAGCGCGAATAGGCACCGATCATCGACGACTGAAACCCCATCAACCCGTCGGTGAAATGCCGCCGCAGCACATAGTATTTCAGAAACGTCGCCGAAACCGGCGGCATAGGGGGAGCGCGGGTAGAAGGGGGTGCTCTCGCGCTGCGGGACCTCCTGCACCTTGCCGTACAACTCGGCGGTCGAGGCCTGAGAAGCGTACTTGGATGATCCAGCCCGAGCACCCGGATCGCCTCCAGGAGCCGGAGCGCGTCGGCGTTGGCCGTGTACTCGGGAGTCTCGAAGGACACCGCCACATGGCTCTGCGCGGCCAGGTTGTAGATCTCGTCCGGCTGCACCTGCTGGATGAAGCGCAGGGCGGGCGCGTGGGGGTCCTGGTACAGGTGATCGATGCGATGGGTGTGGAACAGCGACACCCGGCGCTTGACGCCGTGAACAGTGTACCCCTTGCCCAGCAAAAACTCCGACAGATAGGCGCCTTCTTGGCCGGTCACCCCCGTGATCAACGCCTTTTTCATCCTCCCTCCCCGCTCAATGGTCGCCCCGATGTTTCCACACCACATCGTCCAGGGTCGGAATTATAGGAACTCCAACCCCGGCCGCGTCAACTTGCGATGCACCGAGCCCCCTCATGGGGCTAAGACGATCTCTTGACAAAGGACCGCCGGTAGGCTACTTGGACAGCCCGAAATTCTCGGCGTAACTGCCGAAGAGTCTTAGCTCAGGGAGGGGCCGCCACAAGAGGGCAAAGCGGGGTGTCACCGCATCCTCGGTTTGAGAGGACTCAGACTCGCCGATAGGCACGGTGTTAGCGAACCGGCCGCTCTTGTGGACAATGCGCCTGTGGCGCACCGGGGCGCTTGGCGTGCGGTTGTCAGCACGCGTAGCGCCGAATGTCCGGTTCAAGGCGTGGGGCGACTGTCGTATCGTAGAATGCCCCTACCTTCACGGCTCCGGTTATCATCTGCCTGATTACCGAAGGTATCGCTTGCAAGCGGCCTTACCTGGATTGGTGCATCCGCAAGCACCGCAGGGGCACGCAACATGTTCCTCTTTCAAGACGTGGCCAATCACCTTCCGGCACATTATCGTAGTCTGTCTCTTATACTTCTTTAGGCGAGCTTGTCTGTTCCAGGGGAAGCATTTCCGCAAGCAGGGTTTCGGGCGCAATGTCCTGTTCGTTTGGCCACGTCACCGCGCCAAACAGGATGCTAACCTGATTGAAGTAATGCACATTTCTGAGTTCACGGAAGACGCCTCGATCGAGATAGGGCTTCAGATCAAATATACCCTTGCGCCCATCCTCGATTTCCACGTAGATTCGGTAGTTGGGTAAGGGTTTGGCAGTCTTGACATCCCAATACATGGCAACCTCACAGGGGGGCAATCTTGTAGGGGGATTCACCACCGACAGCCAACTCCCAATCGGCCATCAGCTCATCGTGGTGAAGCTCTACCCACGCCTGCGCCAGCCGCAATTGCTTGCGGGGCAACTCTCCTGCCAGTATCTCGCCGTCTGCAATGCCGATGGAAGCTTCACATTACGCATACTTGGCATGAATGTACGGCAGATTGTGATGATGTTTGTCGACGAGATACATGCGGATAATGATCCCATAAAACATTGAGATGATGGGCATGGCTCTGTAAAAATCGTGTTCTGTCCCGCATGGCACTTACTTAAGGCGGGAGTCCAAGATTTCCGTCATTCCCGCGGAGGCGGGAATCCAGGAAGGTATACGAATGACTGGATTCCGGCTCGCCGCTTCGCGCCGGCCGGAATGACGGTTTTGCCGGATTTTCTCTTAAGTAAGTGCCATTCTGGTCTGTCCATGGTCTGTCCCTTAATACCCCGCTTTTGTGAACCGCCCGATGCGGACCCGCACGCCGTGGTGGTGTGGGAGGAAGGTTTAGCAGCCCTGATTAGCCAGCAACATAACGATCGAGTGGTTCTGACGCATACTCTACGATCTCCCCGAGGACTTCGGTCGCCGGTCGGCCTGCAAGATCCTGACAGAGCTTCTCCAACGGTTCGTGCAGGAACAAACCGATCCTGGGATTTACTAGGCACACCTTAACCACCCCGATCGTCTTTCCCGCGAAGTCCAGAGCGCTGTAGATCAGCAGTTGGCGGAGATCGAGTGTGCGAAAACGTCGCTCGCCAGCCTTGACCTCGAACAAGGTTCCCTCCGCGAATACATCACCGGCGCAGCTGTCAATCCACCCGCAGCCTTGGTAGCGCGGGAACGGTTGCAAGGTTGACGTCGTGGCCCGATCGAAGAACTCCACCAGCCGCTGAGCCAGCACACGTGCCTCATGCACTCCCTCGCTCTTAGGTGGAGGCACCGCCGTGCGGCCGTGTTCTCTTAGCGCCCGAATATGGCGCAGGCCATCTTGGATGCACGAATCAGCGACTCTCTTCGGAACCGAGCGAACGCTGCGGTTGAAGCGAAGCGATGCAACGAACAGTCGAAAGCCCACCTCGTTTACTACTCCGCGGGTCTCAGGCGGCAGGTTCGATACCAGTGGCGGCGCGAAGCGTCCGAGAGAACGGTTTCGTGTTCTCACGTATTCCTCGGCCATCGGCAGAAGCTGGTGCCAGAACGCCGTGTGCGAGGCCGCAAACTGCTTTTCCGAAATCACAGAGGTACGTCCCAACTCTTGCCGCTATTCTTGGTGCCGACCCACTGCATGAAGCCTCGATCGACCTGCGACAGCTCATCGCGCACGCGCTCGCGCCAATGCCTGCCCTCATCCCCCAAGACGTATGACGCTGGGAGCAGCGCCCGTCTCTCCCAGGGTATCAGCACAGAAAACCGCTTGATCAGATCCGAGAGCCAATAGTCTGCCCGCCGGGCTGTCATGGCCAGGACGATGTCCCTCTTGACCATCATGTCCGTCCTTGTCCGGCCGTGCAGGTCGACGAAGATAGCGTCCGTTTCCTCCGACCGATCGTGGGCCATGAGGCGAACGGCATAGGCGAGATTCGTGGGCACGAGGGTAATGTGGGAGTCCCTTCGAACCAAGCTGCGAAGAGCATCGAACAGCTCGCGCCGTGCACCATCAGAAAGGTCAGCCAACACCCCCTTCAGAAGGATCGCGACCGTTGGGAACACCGGATACAGAATTTCAAAGTTCCGTAGGAGCGACACCACGGCGCCATCCCTGACATCTCGACCCATGAAGCGAAGGGACTTGACAAGTTGACGCACGAGAACTTCGTCAATGCGGCTCTTACGAAGTTCCCGGGCCAGCATCCTCGTTACGTCGAACTTCTCGATATCAGCGGCGAGACGCCCGTAGTCTTCCTCAGCGGTCGGCGAATACGGATCGAACCTGAGTCGCAGCCGGAGAAAGCCGCGAGCTTCGGACTCCTCTTCCGAGTCTGCAGCCGCTGGCTCGGCAAACGGCGACGAGCGCAAGAATTCGGCGCGGGTCATGAACCGTGTTTTCGACCTCGAAAGTGTAAGGCCCTCGTTCGCGAGCAAACTTTCGGACAAGAACACGAGGTGCGCCTGCGCCTTCTCTCGCGACATCGCGAACAGACAATAGTCATCCACGAACCGGCAGAATCGAATCTGCTGGGCGAGTAGGAGCCGGTCCACGCGATTCAGAAGGAGGTCGGCGAGGATACGAGCGGCATGCCCACCAACTGGTAGACCGTAGGAGGTTCCGGAGGACAGACGCTCCAATATCTCCATGATTCGGCGAACGACTTCTGTGTTGGTGGTCGCCTGCCTCAGCGCGTTCTCAAGTCGATGGTGGTAGACGCGCGGGTAGAAATCGGAGATGTCGGTAGACACCACAACGTCCGCCGACTCAGCTACCGCGATGGCGCTCGTGTGGAACTGCCTCCACCCGAGGTCCGGATCGAATAGAGTGCTCTTCTCTTCGCTTGGGTTATATCGATAGGAGAAGACCACATTGCGATCCGGTGGGACCCTGGCATCCTCGATGTCCGGCGCTATCTCGATCACCAACGAAAGAAGGTAGGCGTTCCAGAGGGGATCGATTTGGGTCGCCGCGCGGAACCCCGCGTACCCTACCCCAGCCAGCAGCTTGACGAAAACGACAGGGTAATCTCTCAACCATGAGTCGAAATCTCGGTCCATGGAGCCAAGGAGCGCGACGACACCGTCCTCGTCATCGTGGAACCAGTGATTCTCTAACGGAAAGGGAAAGACATCTGTGTCACCGTGGCGGGCGATGATCCGCACGGCGAACCGAAGGCTACGCTCGGTGACGGCCATTCAGAGGTTCGCCTGGCCGACTATTGATTAGATGATTTCCAGATATCATCCTGCGCATTGATATCACAGCGCCTGTCTAGTGACAATAAGCCCTTGTTTTGACGAGCATCTTCCACCTGGATAACATCCCTATTAACACATAGCTGTCTATGCGGGCTAGTTGTTATGTCGTAGCCATACCAACAAGACGCTGATGGCGGTGCGTGCTTCCTGCGGATCGTTACAAGTAACGCTCGGAGAGCAGCGCGTAGATCGCGCTCCACATGCGCACTCCGTCCATTGCATCGGGCGCCACATCGACGTGCACCAGGCCGCGGGGGAGGAAGATCTGGCTCTGTCCCGCGGGGAGGGCCGCGGCCAAGGCCACGCTCTCGCTGTAGGGAATCATCGAATCGTCGAGGCCGTGGACGAAAATGAATCGGGTCTCGATTCCCGAGAGATCGTGC
Organism: Pseudomonadota bacterium; assembly: GCA_030859565.1. Taxonomy (NCBI): domain Bacteria; kingdom Pseudomonadati; phylum Pseudomonadota; species Pseudomonadota bacterium. The sequence goes on along the minus strand of JALZJW010000058.1, from coordinate 17,153 downwards.
ACGGCGAGATTAAGTTGCTCGAGATCCCGGCGTAACGCCGGAGGAAACCGGCTCAGCAGACGCGCGCTGCGCGCGGGGTCCCGGTTCACGATGAAATCGTAGACTTGGCGGGCCTCGGTACTGAGAGAGGCCAGGAGATCATTGACCTCCGCCTCGGGATTTTCTAATTTCCGCCGCGCCAGCTTGCCGAGGAGATAGCGTTCGCGGGCATTTTCGAGACGCGAGGCGTTGCTGAGCGCGTAGACCCATTTCCCGTATTCATGAGGCTTATTCCTTAACGAAAGGCCATAAGCGTCATAGTGACCGGTCGTGAAATAGGTCAGTATGCGCGGCAGATCGAAATAGCCGCCGACGGAAACAAGAAACCGTACCCGCCGCGACAAGGAGGAGTCGAGCAAGGCCAAAAGCGCGGGTCCGACGGCGACACTCGTTGTCAGGATACCCGCACGGCCCGCGGGCGTCAGCTCTTTCCGGGAGCGCAGATAGGTGACGGCGTCGGCCACGTCGCGGCGGCTTTCGGGTAGCAGCTTTAGCTCGCGCAAGGCGACGATGTCGGGTACCAACACCGCGAAGCGCGCACGTGCCAGGGTGGTCGCAAAGTGGATGGCGCGCGCATCCTCCTTGCCCTCGGCGGCCGCACCGGGGACGAAAACTATCCCCGCGAGCACCGGATCGGCCGTGCGGTAGAGATCCGCCCGATAGTGACGTTCCTCAACCGCGAAGGTGAGAGGTGTGCGCAGTGCGACAGGACGGATGTCGATCGCCGCCGCCGGTGGTTGGTGAACGAGATCGAGGAGGGTCAGCAAGGCCTCGTAACCCTGGCAGAGATTACGCGCGTAGACCACGGCCAATGCGATGGCCGATCCCAGGAGGACCCCGAGGAGCCAGCGGCGCGCTGAGCTTGCGCTCATGGAGGACGATGTCCCCGGCGCGTGAGCCGCACGGCGCCGCATTTCCAGCACGCCGGCTCGGTCGGTGTTGCGCGGGTGATCATGGTCTCGCTTCGACCGGTGATGGGTTAGTATAAGGAGCTAAAATCACGACGGAGCGATTATGAGCGTTGCGACCGCCGATCTCTACGATCAACACGAACACCGGGTCCAGGTGCTAGAGCCCATGTTGTCCGACTATGGGGGCAAGCGACGGTTTTCCGGCCCCATCGCGACCGTCAAGGTCTTAGAGGACAATAGTCTGGTACGCGCGGCGCTCGAGGAGCCCGGCACCGGCAAGGTGTTGGTCGTCGATGGCGGCGGATCGCTCCGCTGCGCGCTGGTCGGCGACAAGCTGGCGGAGCTGGCAAGCCGGAACGGCTGGGCCGGGCTCGTGGTCTATGGGTGCATACGCGATGCCGCTGCCATCGCGACGATCCCGATCGGGATCAAGGCGGTGAACACCAATCCGCGCAAGAGCGTCAAGCAGGGCGCTGGGGATCGCGACATCCCGGTGCAGTTCGCGGGGGTCACCTTCGCCCCGGGCTGGTTTCTGTATGCCGACGAAGACGGGGTCTTGATCTCGGAACAATCCCTGGCGTGATCCATGAAATTTAAAGTCGCCTGTATCCAGAACTGCGCCGACGACGATGAGGCCGAAAACATCGCGATGGCGACGGAGCTGGTGCGCTCGGCGCGCCAGGCGGGTGCCGATCTCATCTGCTTGCCGGAGAATTTTTCCTTGATCCAAGTCAACGATGCCCGCTTGCTGGCACAAGCCCATACGGAAGAATCGCACCCCGCGATGCCGCACTTCAGGGATTTGGCGCGCGAACTCGGCGCCTGGATCTTGATGGGCTCCTTGGCGATCAAGCTCCCCTCGGGGAAGATCAGCAACCGCTTGTATTTGCTCGATGATAGCGGGCGCGTCGTCGCCGCATACAATAAGCTTCATCTCTTTGATGTGAATCTTAAGTCGGGGGAAAGCTACCGGGAATCCGCCACCGTCGAGCCCGGGGATCGGGCCGTGGTGGCACCCACGCCGTGGGGCGGGATCGGGCTGTCGGTGTGTTACGATTTGCGTTTCGCGCACCTCTACCGGGCGCTTGCCCAAGCAGGGGCACGGTATCTCGCGATCCCCGCGGCCTTTACGCGCACCACCGGGCAGGCGCACTGGCACGTGCTGCAACGGGCCCGCGCTATAGAGACCGGGAGTTATGTCTTCGCACCGGGTCAGTGCGGTATCCGGCGCAGCGGCCGGGCCACCTACGGGCATTCGTTGATCGTGGACCCCTGGGGGCGGATACTAGCCGACGGCGGTGACGAATCTGGATTTGTCATTGCCGAGGTTGACTTCGCGAAGGTCGAGGAGGCCAGGCGGATGATCCCGGCGTTGCAGCATGACCGTGGCTTTACCGGTCCGGAACCGGATGCGCTTTAAGGTTTGGCGCATCGTTAAGCAGAGGTTAAGCAGCTCTCGGTAAACTTGCGTTGGTGATGACGAATGGACATAGGTTGGCCAGCCCGCTAACCCGGGTGCGCGCTATGTTGAAAGTTCATTTTCCGCGGTCGCGATGCGGGGGCGCCGTGAGCGCGGTGTTGCTCGGCTGCCTGATCGCCCTGCCTCAGGCAGCGAGCGCGGAACACGAGGGACGCAATCGGGAGCGGTTCCGTGGCGGTGGCGAGCGATCTCGGATCGACCCGGACGAGGCGGCATCCATCGCCCGCCAAAAGTCTGGGGGGCGGGTGCTCGGGGTGCGGCCGGGGCGTAATCGCCACAGTGTCAAGGTGCTGTCTCCCGACGGCCGTGTGTACGAGATAAAAGTCGATCCGCGCACCGGCGACGTACGCTAAGGGTTGCAATCAAGTTCTTCCGATGCGATTGCTCTTAGTCGAAGACGAGCGGATCTTGAGCGATCAGGTGGCGGAGCGGCTGCGCGTCGAGGGCTACGCCGTCGATATCGCGCGCGATGGTCAAGAAGCGTTGTATATGGGCGGCGAGTTTCCCATCGATGCGGCGCTCGTTGACCTCGGTCTCCCGAAGTTATCCGGTATCGATGTGATCCGGCGCTGGCGGGCCGCCGGCCGCACCTTTCCCATCTTGATACTCACGGCGCGAGGGCGCTGGCAAGAAAAGGTGGAAGGCCTGGATACGGGGGCGGACGACTATCTGGTTAAGCCGTTCCAATTCGAAGAGCTGCTCGCGCGCTTGCAGGCCCTAATCCGCCGCTCCAAGGGGTGGGCCACGCCGTTTCTGGAGTGCGGCCCGGTCGCATTGAACACGGCGAGTCAATCCGTGCAGGTCGACGGTGCGCCTGTAGAGCTCACGGCCTTCGAATATAAAGTCTTGGAGTACCTGATGTTGCACGCGGGCGAGGTGATCTCCAAGTCCGAGCTTAGCGATCACATCTACGAGGAGGAGTCAGACCGCGACAGCAACGTGCTCGAGGTGCTGGTGGCGCGGTTGCGCAAGAAGCTCGACCCCGACCGGGTGCTGCAGCCCATCGAGACCTTGCGCGGCCGCGGTTACAGATTCAACCTTGAACCGAGCAGGCGGGCTCTCGCTTAATACCCGGCTCCTGATTGCCGCGAGCGTCGTGCTCGCGGCCTTCCTGGGACTCACCGGACTGACCTTGGATGGGGCTTTTCGGGAGAGCGCGCTGGCCGCCGTCCGCGAGCAACTGAAGGTTCAGATCTACTCCCTGCTTGCCGCCGCCGAGCTCGATGACAGCGATAAATTGGCTGTTCCCAAGCGGCTTCCGGAGGTCCGCCTCGACACCCCGGGTTCGGGCTTGTATGCCCAGGTGAATGACGCCGCGGGGGACGTGGTCTGGCGTTCCCGCTCGATACTCGGGTTGAGCTTGCCGTTTGCAGCCATCTACCGCACCGGGGAGCCAGCGTTCCATGAGCTGGCGAGCTCGGAGGGAGCGCGATTCTTTTCTCTGGGTCTCGGCGTGGTCTGGGAAGCCACTCCGCGGAAGCGTTACGGCTATACGTTCTACGTTGCCGAGAGCACGGAGCGGTTCAATGCCCTGGTGGGCGGTTTCCGGCGCAGTCTCTGGGCTTGGCTGCTCGGGGCCGCGCTCGTGCTCCTCGGCGTTCAAGGTTTCATCTGGCGCTGGGGACTCGCGCCGCTGCGCCGCGTCGCCTTGGAGGTAGCGGAGATCGAGGCCGGGCGCAGGGACGAGCTCAGCTCCGCCTACCCGAGGGAACTGCGGCTTCTAACGGAGAGCTTGAATACCTTCTTAAGGAATCGCAGCGCTCACCTCGAGCGCTACCGCAATGCATTGGCCGATCTGGCCCATAGTCTAAAGACGCCGCTCGCGGTCATTCGCGGCGCCGTGGAGGAACGCGAGAGGGGGAAAGGATTTCAGGAGACGCTGCAAGAACAAGTCGAGAGAATCAACAAGGCCGTGGATTACCAACTTCAGCGCGCCGCGGCCTCGGGACGGACGGTGCTCGCGGCGCCCGTGGCGGTCGCACCGCTGGTGCACAAGCTCCAGCAGTCATTCGCCAAGGTATACGCCGGAAAGGCGCTGCGTTTCGATTTCTCTTTGGATTCCACGACCGTGTTCCATGGGGATGAAAGCGATCTCTTGGAGGTGCTCGGAAATCTCCTGGACAACGCCTGTAAGTGGGCGCGGCGGGAAGTGGCGCTGCGTGTTACGGTAAACGGCGAGCGGCCGGGGTTGGTGCTGGAAGTAGAGGATGACGGACCGGGGATCCCGGAGAATCTATACGCACTCATCAGCCAGCGCGGGGTACGCGGCGACCAGACGGTCGCTGGCCACGGCATCGGGCTCGCCGTGGTGCGGGAGATCGTGGAGCAGGTCTACGGAGGCACGCTGGAGTTCAGCCGTGCCGAACGCGGCGGGGCGCTAGTGCGTGTACGGCTGTAGATTCGCTACTTTAGCTAGCCTGAAAAATAAATCCGTCCCCTTTTCACTTCGATGCGCACCCGGCACACCGATCGGCCCGCCGCGCCCAGATGGCAGCGACGGGCCGATCGGATCGGGGTTTGCTAACGGGTCACGCACACCGCCCAGGCCGCGATGTTCCATGGCTGGGGCGGCAACCGCGCCCCGCCGCCGAGGTACACCCTCGACGTCGACGGGAAGAAGTACTCGATGTTTGACAGGCCCTGGTTGTCGCCCTTGGTGAAGCCGGCGCCGAGCGCCTGCTCGCCCGACGGGCACGCGACGGACGTCCTCTGCACCTGCGCGAAGCTGAAGTCGTTGCCGTCGATCGCCACATGCCAACCCAGCGGCGCCTTCGCGCACACGGCGTAGGCCCAGACCTCGAAGTCGGTTTGGTACCCGGGGTAGGCGATGCCTTCGACGAACACGTAGGCGCCCTGCTGATTGGGTCGGATCTGCCGCAGCGAAACGCGACCCTCGTTGACGCCGCCGGAGATCGAGCCGCCCGTGCCGATCACCTTCGTGCCGCTCGGGCAGGACACCTGCGACTTGCGGACGAACGGCTGGGTGCTGCTCAGCTCGTCGCTACCCCTGGAGACGATCCGCAGGCCCTCCATCGGATCGCCGCAGACGGCGTACGCCACGAGATACCAGTCATCCGCGTAGCCAAACCCAATCGCCAACTCGACCGCGGCGGCGTGGTAGCGGTCGACAAAGCCGCCCGACGTGAGCGTACTCGTGGGCCGCGCGGAATTGACGAAGACCTTCCCGTTCGTGCTCCCGCCCAGCACCCGCACGACCCGGGCGCCGCCGCCCAACACCCGCTTGCCGTCCGGGCAGACCGCGGTTGCGTGCTTCCGCGCTTCCGAAAGCCTCGTGGCCGACACGCCGGTGTAGATCTGCACACCGGTGGCCGTGTCCGCCGTACTCGCGTTCGAGGCCATCGCCACTGTCGTCAGCTGTGCTCCGATCAACGCCGTCACCAGCCCCGCGAATGCGGCCCACCGGGCCAGTCTTGTGTTGCTCATTCTGCTTGATGCCGGACCTGCTAGCACACCGTTCGCCGTCCGCGCTACAGACGCGCCAACCGCACCGCCGAGCAGTACTACTGCTGCACCAACATTTCTAAACATATTCGCTTTCATGATAGACTCCTTACCGTTAGCAATTGCTAACAATTAACTTCATAACAAGAATGCTGAAGTAGTCCTTCGATGGACTGTTCAGCGTGGAAAGCAAAAGTGCGTCTTTTGCTTTCCCCTTTTGTTTTTCAATCGTTGCCGGATTGAAAAACGCGGTTACCTCCCTGTGCCGCTTGCAGGCTGCCGCAAACCAGCGCGGTTTTCGACAGCCTGTCAATTTCGTCGATATCCCACGTTTCCTGGCCTTGTCCCTGACCACCGCGAGAGCCATGTCCTTTCACCTGCTTGCCGTTATTCGGTGTCCACCCGGTGTAGCTCTTGGTTCAACCGGTCTGCGGCTACGGAACGAATGGTCTCGTTTACATCAGAAAGCGCCTCTTGAAGCAGGGCGATCCCCTGATCCTGTGATTTCGCATTCTCGACGGCCATGATCCGAACCTCGGCATCGGGGTCCCGAAGGGCCCGCCATAAATGCCCCATCACCTCGGGCCCTCCGCGCATGGCCAGAGCCTGCACGCCATAAGCCCGCACGCTGGCGTCCTCATCTGTCAGCGCTGCATCTAGAGCCGTAACGACAGCGCCGTCCTCGTCGCCTGTTCCGCTATCCGTGAGGGCCGCGATGGCTTGACGACGCATCTCCGGATCTTCGTCGCGGCTCATCGCGATCAAATCGTCGATCAACTCTTTATCCATTGGCGGTTCCGCGGCGGCTGCAACCTTATCTGCGCGACCCGTTCCCACGTGCGCCTGGTTGCTGTCAACGCCGGCGTTGTTCGGGGGCGCACTCTGTTGTCCCCAACCTCCGCCTTGCACCTTTCCAAGTACCCACACCTCCTTCGGGAGGGAGGAAGAAGAATATGCCGTGCCGTCGTAACGAAACATGAAGTCGGCCTCGGGACCAAATAAGCGCTCTATGGCTTGCCTTACTGGAAGGTTCGCGAAGGACACGGTCACCAATCCCGTGAACGGCAAGGAGTGGTGAAACCGGATCCCGGTCTGTTCTGTAATCTCGTTTAGCACTTGCATCCATGTTCCCGCCTTTGCCTCAACACTGAGCAGACCATCTCGAAAGCTAACGTTCACCCTCGTGGCATTAGGACGGTCGGACCTGAGCGTCGCGGAAAGGTGGTCGTGAGAACCCTCCGTCGCTGCTTCTGCCGCCAGCCAGGTGGCGAGGATCGCCGGGACTGTAAGGCGAAGGAGCCGAGCTTTAGCTAGTGTCATTCTCTTCATGCTTAGTGCCCATCGCATCGCGTTGATAACAACTCTCTCGTCGCATGCCAGGGAATTCGATTCCCCTTGAATCTATATTTCCCACGCCGCCGGAAAAGGTTCATTTCTGAGAGCCACCGTGTGGACGGACCAGCGGTTACAACTCTAGGAGGAAATAGGAACCATGAATATCCCAAAGATACGTTTGCACATCCCGTATGCTTGGAAGCTTGAACAGAGTAGATGAAACGTTATAGAGGAGACCTATCCGTACCCCGGGGAGTAATAAGCTTGCGCTGGTCGGACATCGCGCGTGCCATGTCCAGCTATTGATAGTAGAACGCGATGAAGGCGTGGTAGCTGACCAGGATCAAAAGCACGACGGCCAACGAGACATGCACGAGCATCCAGCCGGTCAGGAACCACCTGTGGCGTATCTTTACGACCTCGTGATTGAGCAACCCCACCGCTACGTTGCTCAGGTACACGCTGCTCAAGAGCAAGAGATAGGCATGCCCGAGGCTGTGCGAATGTACGTAGAAGACCAGCGGCGCCAGCGCCCCCCAGGTCTTATGCTGGCTGAGCCTTGCCCGTGCCGCTTCAGCGCGCCCCTTGAGCCGCAGGCGGGAGAGATACCACTGGTGCGCGAGGTAGCTCAAGAGCAGCAGTCCCGTGAGCTGCTTGAAGGTCTCTCCCGTTTGCAGGGTCACGAGCCAGGCCCATTTGAGGTTGAAGAAGTCCTGGACCAAGTACGCGGCGAGCAGGAGAAACCCAAGGTAGGAATAGGCTCTTAGAGGTTTGGTCTTGACGGACGGTTGCATATCAGCCCCCGAACGGTGGCGCGGCAATCTGGGCCTCCGCTACCCGCCGGGCCTCTGGCTCGGACTTGGCGCTCGGTTCGAGGGCCTCGTGGATGGCGGCCAGTGTCTCGTGCGAGGCGCGTTTGGCCGCTTCCGCCAGGAAGACTTCCACAGCAGGCAGGTAATAACCCTCGCGCGGCCAGCGCTCGCCGATGGCGGGCGGTGCCGAGAAAGTCTTTGCCTTGTCCAAATAGGCGCTGTAGGCCTCGCGAAAGCCTTGGCGCAGTGCGCGGAGGATCTGCATGAGCTCCTCGAGCGTCACTTCCGATGCCGGATACATCCAGGTCGTCGCGCCCATCACCTCATTGAGCCGCCAGTCGTTCTTGGGGCTCTGCGGGTGCTCGTTGTGACACTTGATGCACGCCTCGACCACAGCGGTATCGGAAAACATGGCGCTATGCATCCGGGTGCTAGGCTCGAAGAAGAATTCCGGCTCGCCCGTCGCCCTGATCCGCTGAAACTTTTCCATCTGTAGGCCAGCGAAGCGGTTCGCCTCCCGAATCGGAAAGTCTGAGCCCAGGAATAGGCTGAGTTGAACTGGATGTTTTTCCAAGCTCTTGGCGGTCTCGCGTAAAAACAGGGCGGGCAGCGGACCGGCCTCGACGCCCGCCTCCCGCCAGTCTTCGTCGAACCTGAGCCCTACCTTCTTGCCCGCGGCGACGATCTCCTGCGTCCACAGCGCGCGGACAACGTCGTTCTCCGCCTCGACGATCGCAAACACGCGCCCGACAGGGACGATCGCACCGGCGGCCTTGGCTTCAGGGAGGGGCGGCGGCGCGCTCACGAAGAGATAGGCGATGAGCGCGATGAGGATCAGTACGTATACGATAAAGGATCGGTTAGCGGCGCTTGGCATGATCGCTCTCGGCCGGGTGATGAAGCGCTTTGGGATATGGGGACGGGCCCCCGCTGAAATAGACGCGTAGCTGCGCTTGCGGCCAGACCTCCTCGACCCGTGTCTTGGTTTTCATCAGATGATTGCCGTGGAAATCGTGGCAGCCTAGACAGGTCTCCCAGCGATCCTCGGCGATCAAACGTTCGTGCGGGATATCGATCGGATCGCGCTTGAGCGTCGTCTCCTTGTGGCAGGTGCTACAGTAGCCGGTATCAGTCAAGGTCACGCGCTGGCCCCGGTGCTCCAGATGACAAGAAACGCATAGCTGCGGCTCGATCTGCTCGCGGGCCTTGGCGAAGCGCGGCTCCAGGAATCGATACACCGGATGCCGATCGTTCGGGCGCTCATGGCAGCCGAGGCACACCGCATTGCTCACATCCTGGTGGCCGAAATCGACCGGCGTTTCGCGCCAGCCCAGCCAATACTTCACCGTCGCCTGGAGCTGCTGACGCGTCGTGCCCGGTGCCGGAACGTGGCAGGACTCGCACCGGAAATTCTCATGCCCGGTGTTCATCGGCCCGAGGGCGTGGAGCTGCTCCTGGCTGGGCCATAAGAACACGGCGAGACAGACTAGGCCCACGGCGATGCCGATGGCATAGCCCAGGTTCTGGCGGCGACGAGTTGGATCCTTGGGTTGCATGATTCGCTGTGCAGCCGCAATCTGTCGTTCTCTGCGCTCGTTGTCGTCGGATCGCGTTCACGAAGTACGTGTCGTTTTTATAACGAATACCTGGCGACAAGCTCGCGACCCGCCCGGGTAATAAACCCATCGGCGCAGATGAGACCGAGCTCCTGGCAGGCGAGGAAGAGCATCCCGGGCATACCCTTGGGCAAATACACGGTCCCATCGCCGTAGCGGTAGGCGAGAACCCGGACCAGCTCCCTCTCGCCTGGGCTTGACATCTGATGATTCGGGTAAGTGTTCATGGGGCTACCTCCTCCAAGTGACGGTTGCGGTCATGCTTCATGCCCATCGCATCGCGTTGAGAACAACTCCCTCTCGTCGCATGCTAGGGAATTCGATCCCCCTTGAATCTATATTTCCCGCGCCGCCGGAAAAGGTTCATTTCTGAGAGCCACCGTGCGGGCGGACCAGCGCTTACGCCTCTAGGCGGAGATAACAGCGATGAACATCCCACGGATCCGTTTGCACATCCCGTATGCTTGGTAGGTTGCCAGAGTAGAGGAAAGGTTATAGCCCAACGCGCAGGCTGAGAGTGCGCCCGGCTGCCCCGCCCGCCACAAAAATCTGCCAAATACGATGTCAATCGCGGGGCAGGATTGAACCTTCGTCATCCTGGTGGGGAAATACGTACGTGGATACAAAACCTAAACATCCCTCGCTACGGCAAGGTGGCAAAGCATCGTGCTAACGTTCCGAAGCCCAGCGAGCGGATTCACACGTAGACACACAACCGTTCTTAAAACAGCACCGACACAATGAGAAGTCCAATGAAGATCTTGTTTATCACATCGGCGCATAACAGCCTAAGCCAGCGGTTATTGATCGAGTTGACTAAACGCGGGCATGTCGTGCCGGTTTGTGTAGGAACCAGCGACAACGCGATGCGCAAGGCCGTAGCGGAGCACGCGCCGGAATTAATCGTAGCGCCCATGCTCAAGATCGCCGTGCCGAGAGACATCTGGTCGAAGCATACGTGTTTGATAGTCCATCCGGGGATTAAAGGCGATCGCGGACCGTCGTCCTTGGATTGGGCCATCGCGACTGGCGAGCCGTACTGGGGCGTTACCGTGCTCGAGGCAGCCGAGGAAATGGATGCCGGACCGATCTGGTCTTCACACACCTTCCCGGTACCCAAGGGAGGCGTCGCCAAAAGCACGCTTTATCGCAATGAAGTGACCGAGGCAGCGGTGCGCGGGGTGCTGGAGGCGGTGGCCAAGTTTGCATCGAAAGACTCCGTGCCCGAGTCCCTGAATTACAGCCATCCCGATGTGAGGGGACGTCTGCGACCAATGATGCGCCAGACTGATCGGATGATCGATTGGTGTTGTGATTCGACCGAAACCGTAATGCGGAAAATCCGAGCGGCGGACAGCGCGCCGGGCGTACTCGATACGCTATTTGACGCGAACTATTTTCTCTATGGCGCGCACGAGGAGGAACGCCTCAGCGGGGCACCCGGGGAGATCCTAGCGCAACGGCACGGCGCGATCTGCCGAGGTACGTACGATGGCGCTGTTTGGATTACCCACCTGAAGGCCAAAGCGCATGGGCCTTACGCCGGACTCAAGCTCCCGGCGGCTAAAGTGCTTGGCGATCACGTGAAAAACGTACCGGAGTCGACGGTATCGATAGTTCCTCCCGCGGAGCAGGCGACTTTTCGCGAGATCTACTACACCGAGCAGAACCAGGTCGGCTATCTCTACTTCGATTTTTACAATGGAGCGATGGACACCGACCAGTGCTACCGGTTAAGAGATGCGTACCTCTTTGCACGCTCGCGTCCGACCCAAATCATCGTTCTGATGGGTGGGCGTGACTTCTGGTCCAACGGGATCCATCTCAACGTTATCGAGGCCGCGGACGATCCCGCCGCGGAATCCTGGCGCAACATCAATGCGATCGATGACGTGATCTATGAGATCTTGAACACTCTGTCGCATGTGGTGATCGCCTCACTCAGCGGGAATGCCGGGGCGGGGGGCGCGATGTTGGCGCTTGCCGCCGACTATGTCTGGGCGCGCGAAGGCGTCGTGCTAAATCCCCATTATAAGGGCATGGGCGGGCTCTATGGCTCGGAATACTGGACCTATAGCTTGCCCAAGCGGGTGGGGTGGCACCGGGCTATCGAGCTGACCGAAGCCTGTTTGCCGATGGGAACAAAGACCGCGAAAGAGATGGGATTTATCGATGCCGTCACCGACGGCAACGTGGAGGAATTCGAACGGGCGGTGAGAAACCGCGCCGGCGCCATCGCCGGTAAGCAGTGGGATTTCCTTCGGGGCAAGCACCGACAACGCTTGGCAGACGAGCGGCGCAAACCTCTCGCCGTTTACCGTGCCGAAGAGCTCACAAAAATGCGAGTGAATTTCTATGGCGACGATCCCGCTTATCACCAGGCGCGCCGGCGGTTCGTGTATAAAGGCGCAATGCCGCCGAAAGCGGTGATTAAACCCGTTACGCTTAGCTTTCCGGATTACCGAATGTCAGCGAGCGGATAAAAGGAGTTGCTCACGCGCCGGCCTTTGACCCGAATCATTAAAAACCTTTCGTCCGGTGGTCGGCAAGCCACCTTGACCGGCCGGACGGTTGGGACGGCGCTTACCAGCTCACTCGCTGGTCAAACTCATACTCGAGAAGAAAGGGGAGGAAAGGGGCCACCTATTAGCGGCCCTGCACGGGGAGGTGCTCACCGGACGCATCTCGGGCGGCTCTCTGCCACGTTCCGAAGTCGAGCGGAGGTACTTGCGCCCGGGTTTTGGAAGTTGAGTTTGCCAACCCCGAAGAGCGGACTTACGCGTTGCTCGCGGTCGCAGAATCTCGACTGATGCTACATCACAAGCCTACGGAACAAGCGGCCTGAGGCAATTTACCTATCGTGTCGCTCTCTACTGAAGCGTGAACAGATTACGTTGGACCCTAAGGGCTCTTTAGAACCTTTAAGAGTAAGCGTGGGTCCGCAGCGGCTAACAGCTCGGACGCTGCATTAGTTTTGCTAATGCGCTACACGCATCGACCATCCTGCTCTCATTCGCGGAAGCGGATCCGGCTGCGGTCAATAAACCGACTATCTCCGCAGGTTTCAGACGGGGTTGTTTTTCCAATAGCAAGGCGATGACACCACTCACGTGCGCGGTCGCCACGGAGCTTCCCGACAAGAAATCATATCCGTCCTGCGGAGCGGTGGTCAGGATCTCGAAACCGGGAGCGGCGAGGATATCCTTGTTCGCTCGCCGCTGAGGGGGAGGCATGCGTCCTTTATCATCGCTTGCGCCCACCGCGATGACGTTCTCCATGGACGCGGGGAATCCCGGACCGGGTGCTTGCGGTTCTGCCACCGCCGCCACCACGACTATTCCGCGGCCCGTGGCGGCTTCAATGAGTCGCCCCAACAGTCGGTCGACGGGCCCAGTGAGGCTTAAGTTTACGACCTGGGCGCTGGTGGCTATCGCAAAGTCGATGGCCTTGGCCAGGGTCCAACTGCTGCAGACCGCCTGCGTGTCACCCGCAGGATACCAGCACGCCTTCACTGCGAGGATTTGCGCTTCGGGGGCGATGCCGAAGATCCCTATGTCGTTATCGGCCCTGGCCGCGATGATTCCGGCGACGGCGGTGCCGTGCAGATCCCGCGCAAACGACTGCTCGCCATTTTCAACGAAGTTCGCCACCTGCATGATCTGCCCGCGCAGATCGGGATGACCCTTGTCTACGCCGGTGTCCACGATAGCGATCCTGACCCCGCGGCCGGTGCTCACACCGTGCGCGGTATCGGCGCGAATGAACTCGGCTCCGTGTTGCATGGGCGCATAGGGATCTGTATGCCCCAGCCCCGCGAAGACTTGGTTGAGCTGTACCGACTCCACGCGCCGATCGGCGGCCAGTTGGCCGAGCACGGCATCCAGTGGTTTCCCCGAGGGGACCTCAAACACGATGCACTGCACGCGGATGGAAGAAAGCGGGAATTCCCCGACCAGCGTCAGGCCGTAGTTCGCGCCCAGTTCACGCGTGAAGAGCGGCCAGTGCGACTCGGCTTCTGCCGCCAGGGTGACGATGAGCTGCCGTTCTCGCAGTTGTTTGGGTGCGACTTCGGCAGCGGTCTGTGACATCAACCCTGCCCGGCCCGCACAACCGACCATCAACGCAAACCCCAACAGCCACAGACCGTTGCGAGCGCGCACGCTTCTTCACCGCGTTGCTGTGGCGGCGCGCTCCGCAAACCGCACCTTGGGATGGGCGCGCAGCTCGGCGAGCACCTGTGCCAGCTGCGAGGGCGAGTGCTTTGGCAGCGCCACGACGTAGACCCCCAGCGAGTTGGGACCTTGCACGATGCTGGCGTGCATGGCGAGCAACAGCGAGCGGATCTCTTTTTCTTTTGTGTCCTCGCTGAGGGCGAGCTGCACTCGGGGGGCATCAGTGGGATCCGCTTTTGTTGGGGATGAAAGCGTTTGATAGTACTCAGGCTGATTATAGGGCATGAGCACAATCAGGGCTCCTGCGAGCAAGACCACGGCCACTGTCTGCATGGCTAGCATCCAGCGCATCTCCGCGGGGCTTTGCCTGATGGATCGGACAAACCGGTTAAACCTATCGCGCCAAGCCATGCCCAGTCTTTGCGCCGACGAAGAAGCGTTGACCTCTTCCATCAGGCTATCGAAGTGGCTGGGAGAAGGAACCCACTCTGGATCGTCCATGGTTTGCACGCTGTGAGCGATGTCTCGACACCACTGCAACTCTTTTTGGCAGCGAGGGCAGACCGCAAGGTGCGCTTCCACTTCGATGGCTTCCCGTGGATCTAAGCTTCCGTTGGCATACCACGGTAAGATCTCGATGATGTGGCGATGGGGATCGTTCCCTAAGGCCGATGTGGTTTCGTTGCTCATGCCTTCACCTTCGTTCGGTCAAGATTTCAGCCAGCCGCCGGCGCGCGTGAAACATCCGTGTTTTGATGGTATTAACCGGAGCCCCCACGATCTCCGCGATCTCCTGGTAGGGGAGCCCATGGAAGAAAGTGAGTTCGATCACGGCGCGATGCTCGGCAGATAAAGCCGCGATCGCTTTGGCGAGCGTTCGGCGCTGGTCGTGGCGGTCCAGATCCTGTTCCGGCGTTTCGTGATCCGACACGTCGTTCGAGACATTCTCTTCGCAACTCGGCTTAAGTTCGCCATCGGGCCCAGCGCTATGTCGCGAGGCGCGCTGAAGGGCCTTGAGACCTTTCTTGTGCGCAATGCCAAAGAGCCAGCTCGACAAACGACAACTGGAATCAAAGCGCCCGGCATTGAGCCACAAGGTCAACATGACATCGTTTAGCGCCTCTTCGATAAGCTCGCGGTTCTTCAGCAGCCTCAAAAGATACCGTCCTAGCATCGGCGCGTAACGGCGGTAGAGCACCTCAAAGGCTTGGCGGTCCCGCGCGGCCACGCGCGCCATCAAGGCGCCATCCGATTCTGCGCCGGGAAAGTCGCAGTCCGTCACCTTGGGGTACTTACCTGCCAGGCCCGAGTTATTCTTGCATGCTACTAAAATCATGAGCTATTCTCCAGCCTCGAAACCATGCACCCAGAAACCTCATGCCGCGAAGTTCTGTTTGAGCTTCTCCCCAGTATTTCCCGATTTCGCACGAAAGGTTCAAACCATCGGGTGTTTTCACGGAAATGTTAAATAGGCACGATGCGAGAGCGCGCATTGCGCTGAAGCTTTCTGGTTGACAGAATACCTGCCGAACCACTAGGGAAAGCGAAAATGGGAGCAGGGCAAAAAGGCCTTAGCGGCGTTGCTTGGTTCTTCTGCCTAACGCTGGCCGCTATGGCGGTTATGGTATCTAGCCCATGCCATGGGGAGAGATCTCTCATTGATGCGTTAAGCACCGGCCAGTTCGATCTCTTTTTGCGCTACCGGTTTGAACACGTAGACGATGGCAAACCCGGCATCGAAGACGCGTATGCCAACACCTTAAGAACGGCGCTCGCTTACAATACCGGGAGTTTTTATGGCTTGGGAGTGTACCTGCAGCTAGAAGACGTACGCGCCCTGGGGAGGGAGTCGTTTAACGACGGAGGTGCAAACGGCGTTACCGATCACGCGCTGGTGGTGGATCCGGAAGGCACGGAGATCAATCAGGCCAATATTCGCTACGAGGGCCTGCCAAAGACCGTCTTACGTCTGGGGCGTCAGGAGATCACCCACCGAGAAGCGCCCCTGCATCGCTTCGTGGGGAACGTGCTTTGGCGGCAAAACTGGCAGTCCTTTGACGCCTTCCGGATCCTGAACCTCAGCATTCCCCACACCGCCCTGGACTATAATTATGTGTGGAACGTCAACACCATCTTCGGAGAGGATAACCCCTTGCCCGATCGCAGCGACTTCCCCATGGACAGCCATTTGTTGCGGGCCGAATATACGGGTCTCGCGTTAGGAAAGCTTGAGGCGTACGCGTACCTGCTCGATTTCGATGGCCGCGTCTCGGAGCGCTTTTCCACGGCCACCTTCGGCCTGCGTTTGCAAGGAGATCAAGGTTTAACGCCAAAGGCTACGCTGACCTATGCCGGCGAATTCGCCCATCAGTCCGATTACGCTGAGAATTCAAACGACATCGATGTCAATTACTATCTCGGCGAGGTGGGCGTCAGCTACAACCTCGGCCGGCCACTGCAAACCGTCGCCTTGAATGTTGGCTACGAGGTGTTGGAAGGTGACGGCGGGATCGCCGCGTTTCAAACGCCTTTGGGCACCAATCACGCCTTCCAGGGGTGGGCGGATCGCTTTTTGACCACGCCGGGTGATGGTATCCAAGACTTCTTTGTCACGCTGAAGCTAAACGCCTTTGGAGCGACTCTGATCGCGGTTTATCACGATTTTAACGCCGATAGGGAGGGGTACGATTACGGGCGCGAATGGGATGTCGTGTTAGAGCGGCCGATCGGCAGGGGTTTTCTGGCCGGCGTCAAGTACTCCCACTATGAGGCGGATCGCAATGCTATCAATGTGCTTCGCAACAGCGCCGATGGACAGGCGTTTGATTTATCTAAGACCTGGGCCTACCTGCAGTTACGATTTTAGCTCTGGATTTGATAGTGAACATGATTGCGCCAATTGATGGTCTTCGGCGTATTAAAAAGGGCGAGCCAGCGCCGTCTTCATCCCCGAGGTCTTGGTAGGCATGGGTCCTCTTCGATCGAGGGGTCGAGGGAGCCAAAGCAGTGAACAAACGTCACGGCCCCGAAGCGGGCCTCAGCCGGTGCCCCTCGACAGCGGGCCTCGAGCCTCGAGACGTATATGATTTTTAAAACGCCCTTTTTCCTCAAAAGTGATGTACTGCTGAACCTGCGGGGTGACGAGCAAACGTCGTAAAACTCACCCCCTGCTCGTGGCGATAAGCTTCCTGTATCAAACCACTTTTGCGCCACCCCTCAAGATGGCGCTTCCAAAACTCTACCGATTCCCTGCGCTTCATCCTCATCTCCGCCTCCACAATTACCGCTCACAGAGTCTGAGCGCATTTCAATTACCGTAGTACATG
>JALZJW010000057.1 GCA_030859565.1 Pseudomonadota bacterium | reverse complement strand
GTCGAACAGCAGCCGCGATGCGGCTGACGCGGTGGGCGCGGCGGCAGGCTTCGGCGCTTCCGTCACGGCGGGTTTCTCCGACTCGCAGCCTGAAATTGCGAGTGCCAACGCGAAGGTAAAGGCGGCAATTCTTACCGGACTTGTGTTCTTATGCATGCTTCGTTCTCCTCGACTGAGTGGTCGTATCGTAGCGTAAATCGCGATGCTATCTAAAAGCACCCGCGAAACGCGAAGTTATAGTTCTCTTAGGCGCGTCTTATCCACCCCCTGTCATCACGGCCGGTGCTGACATAGCCTGCGCGCAGCGTGCAGTTTATGATAGACACCGCAACTAAAATACCCCCTCAGCCTATACTCGTACTGATGTCTCGCGCGGTTACCACGCTTTTTAGGATGTCCTGCGGCTCATCCCAGAGCGGCCGGGGATACTTTCCGTCGTCCGCGGCGTGAAGATCCATATTCTCGGCGTATGCGGCACCTTCATGGGCGGAATCGCCCGCATTGCGCGCGAGCTCGGTCACGAAGTCGCCGGCTCGGATCAGGGCGTTTACCCGCCGATGAGCACTCAGCTTGAGCAAAGCGGCGTCAGGGTCACGGACGGATATCGTGCCTCCAGCCTCGATCCTGCGCCCGATCTGGTGGTCGTCGGCAACGCGCTCTCCCGCGGTAATGCTTGCATCGAATACCTTCTTAATGAGGGCTTGGCCTATCGATCGGGGCCGCAATGGCTAGCCGAGCAGGTGTTGCAGGATCGCTGGGTGCTCGCCGTGTCCGGCACCCACGGCAAAACCACGACCGCCAGCATGCTGGCCTGGATCTTGGAGTACGCGGGTCATGCGCCGGGGTTTCTCATCGGTGGGGTTCCCTTGAATTTCAATGTGACCGCCCGGCTCGGCAGCGGCCGCTGCTTCGTGGTGGAGGCGGATGAATACGATACAGCGTTTTTTGATAAGCGGTCCAAGTTCATCCACTACCGTCCGCGCACCTTGGTGATCACCAATATCGAATATGACCATGCCGATATCTTCCCTGATCTGGAGGCTATCAAGCGGCAGTTTCACCACCTGATCCGCATCATACCCGGTCAAGGGTTGCTCATCCGGGCGGCCCCGGACACGGTGATCGACGAGGTGCTGTCGATGGGGCGCTGGACGCCCGTAGAGACCTTCGGAGCGGATCGGGTACAGCAATGGTGTTTTCGAGACGCAGCCGCGGATTTCAGCGCGTTTGATGTCATGCTCGAAGGCAATCCGATCGGGCGGCTCATCTGGGGGCTGCTCGGACAGCATAATGCACTCAACGCGCTCGCCGCTTTGGCCGCCGCGCGGCATGCGGGCGTGGCGCCCGATGTGGCTATCCGCGCCTTGTCGAGCTTTGCCGGTGTCAAACGCCGGCTGGAACAGCTTGCGGTCCTCCGCGGGGTGTCGGTGTATGACGATTTCGCGCATCATCCCACGGAGATCCGGGCCACCGTTTCGGCCTTGCGCCAGAGAGTCGGATCGTCGCGGATCATTGCGGTGTTTGAACCGCGTTCCAATTCCATGCGCCTGGGCGCCCATGCCGAATCCCTCGCCGATGCGTTCAGCGAGGCGGATATGGCGCTTTTTTATTGTCCGCCCAACCTCGGCTGGGATCTGGCAGGGCAGACGCGTAGCCTCGGGAGTAAACGCATTCTCCTCCAGGATCTCGACGCCATCGTGACCAGGATCCTGGCGCTCGCGCAACCGGCCGATCAGGTGCTTATTATGAGCAATGGCGGCTTCGGCGGGCTCCACGAAAAGCTTTTGCAAGCCTTGGGTGAGAGTTTGTGAAAAAACCTACTGCGCTCGGGATCTCGCGTTCCGGCGGTGCTCGGAATCCTCATGTATTTCAACATACACTCCGGTTGCTCGTCTCATCCTTGAGACTCGCCCCTTCGGGGCTTACGCGCCGTTTCGCTCCCGGCGAAACGGTCCTGCGCTCCGGCGGAACGCGACCTCTCTTCGCTCGCGACGGTTCTTTCACAAACTCTGGGCGGCAGGCACCCATAGTCACGTAGTTTCGTCCGCGGGGCATGGGCTCCGCGGACGCTGTTCAAGTGAAGTCTCGGGCTCTTCGATTACGCGGTTCTCGATCGCGCCGATCGCTTCGATTTCGATGCGCACGACATCGCCCGGCTGCAGGAACGAGGGCGGGTCCCGGCGCATCCCCACACCCCGCCCGGTGCCCGTGGAAACGACATCGCCGGGCTCCAAGGTGAAAACCGTCGACAGCAACTCGACCAAGCGGTAGCAGTTCCAGATCATGTCGCGCGTGTTGAACGCCTGCCGCGGTTCCCCGTTGACATAAGTGCGGACATCAAGCGCGTGGGGATCGCCGATCTCGTCGGGGGTCACGATCCACGGACCGATGGGTCCATGCGTGTCGAACGACTTCCCAAGCGTCAGCGTTGGCGAGCGCGCTTGCCAATCGCGCACCGACACATCGTTCACGACCAAATAGCCGGCTATCACCTCCGGCGCCCGGTCCGCGGGCACGTGCCGGCAGCGGTTCCTGATCACGAATCCTAGCTCGCCTTCGTAATCCACTTGCTCCGAGACGCCCGGTTTATGGATTGGGTCGTAGGGCCCGTTCACGCAGGTAGACTGTTTGTTGAAAATGGTCGGGAAGGCCGGCCGCGACCCGCCCTTCTCTGTGATGTGGTCGGCATAATTCAAGCCGATTGCCAGAAACTTGGGGGGCCGGAGCAGCGGCGCTTCGAGATGAATGTCCGCGAGCGCGGTGCGTTCACAATGACGCTCGAGCCGGTTGGCGAGATCGCCCGATAACGCGTGCCCGGCCGCGAGCAGTTCCGTCATCTCGCGCGGATAACCGGGGATAGACCCGATCGCGTAGACGTAGTTGCCGGAGGCGACGCCGATGCGCCTCTCACCCATGTGGGTAAAGGTTACCAACTTCATAGATGCACCAAGAGCGCATCCAGCGCGCGATCGAGGATCCACTTCGCCGTGGGATCACTTGCCATAACACCTCCTCGCTCTTTACCATGAACTCCCGATGTCTACCTCCCGCGACTCCCGCCTGGCCTGCCGCGCCCATCCGTATATGCTGAATTTTCACCGGTTGGTGTCGTGATCCGCCCCGATTTGAAATTTATCATACCATCACGCCGCCGCCGGTAGTCCTAGTGGAGTGTCACAGAAACACCACAGACCCGTCATTCCGGCCAGTCCGCGCAGCGGACGCGAGCCGGAATCCATGCGGAGCAAAGGCCGGCGCTGGATTCCCGCTTCCGCGGGAATGACGAATCTGGTTTTCGACGCCGACTGTGTTTATTGGCTTATTTGAATTACAGAACACTGGGATGATATCGCACGCGCTCGCTCAAATTCCCGCCGCCAAAAGCTCTGTGCTACTGGCTGTCTTGATCGTAGTGTGCGCTGCGGCATCGCCGGCGGCCGGGGCGCCGGAGCTTGAAGATCCACGCTATGTGCTTTGCAAGGCCGATCCGAAGATTCCGGACCGCCCCCCCCATAATCCGGCGGCATATAAATTGGGGTCGATCGAGGTGATGGCCGACCGGGTGGAGGTGCTGGAGGAGAATGTGTCGACATTCGTGGGTGGCGTCTCCTTGGTCCGCGAGCAGCAAGCGTTGGTTGCGGATCTCCTCACTTACGAGCGCGGTCAGGCCGTCATTGAGGCCGAAGGTCATCTGCTCCTTTGGGATCCGGCCTTGTTTTGGTCGGGGAAATACGGCCGCCTCGATCTCGACAACGACCGCGCCCATCTTGAATATGGCGAGTATCGATTGCTGCAACGGCGCGGGCGCGGGGGCGCGCGTATCATCAATCTCGATACGCGGGAGAATGTCACACAGCTTAAAGACGTCGATTACACCACCTGTAGCGGCAAGACACCGGACTGGCAGCTCGCGGCTAAGCGCATGAAACTGGATCATTCCGAGGATTGGGGCGAGGCTGAGCACGTGGTGCTGCGGGTGCGGGAGACGCCGGTATTCTATCTGCCGTATATCACTTTCCCGATTAGCGACAAGCGCAAATCGGGTTTCTTACCGCCGACGGTGGGAAGCTCGTCCGACGGCGGTTTCGACCTAAGCACCCCCTACTATTGGAACATCGCGCCCCAACACGATGCAACCGTCCAACCCCGCATACTTTCCAACCGCGGCGTCATGCTTGGGGGCCAATATCGTTACCTCCTGCAAAGCGGCGAGGGAGAGCTGGATTTTGAGTATCTGCCCGCGGACGCCGAGTTCGAGGACGAGAGCCGGTCGCTGGTTGCGTTTACCCATGAGCAAGATTTCGCGCGCCAGCGCGGTCACGCTTTTCTGACCTTCAACCGGGTGTCCGATTCGGAATACTTCGAGGACATCGGAACCAATCTTGCGGTCACCAGCACGCGCTATCTTCCACAGCGCGCGGACGTCAGCTACCGCGGCGATTACTTCAATCTACGCGGCCGTTTGCACGGGTTTCAAACGATCGATCCCACCATTGATGTATTGGACCGGCCTTACAAGCGGCTGCCGCAGATTTTTTTTTCCACCCGCCTGCCCGCGGGCGACCGGGAAATCAACCTCGACTTTTTCGGAGAAGCCACGTATTTTGACCGCGATGAAGGGATCATCGGCAGCCGTATCGACCTAAAACCTGTCATCAGCTACCCGGTACACGCGGCGGGGGGATTTCTCGTGCCTCGGGTGAGCCTCGAACATACTCAGTATTACCTCGAAAACACCGCAGAGGCGGATAATCGCCCGAACCGGACCCTGCCGATCGTGAGCCTGGATAGCGGGCTCGTATTCGAACGCGACCTCGATTTCGCGGCGCTGCCGGCCGTGCAAACCATTGAACCGCGGATCTTCTATCTATACATCCCCGAGCAGGATCAGGATGATCTGCCTATTTTTGATACCGCCGAATATGACATTTCCTTCGGGCAACTGTTTCGCGAGAACCGGTTCAGCGGCCTCGACCGTCTCGGCGACGCAAATCAAACGGTGGTCGCGGTTACTTCCAGGATCATAAATCGCGATACCGGCTGGGAACATCTGCGCGCGAGCGTGGGTCAGATCTTTCATTTCGAGGATCGCCGCGTCACCTTGCCCGGGCCCGGCCAGACAGTCGATACCGATCCGGTGTCGGAGATCGTCGCGGGGCTCATGACCCGGCTGCCCAATGGTTTCAGTGCGCGGGGGGATTTGTACTGGGACCCCAACGACGCGACTGTCCAAAAAGGCCTCATCGGGTTGCGCTATGGCCCCGATCCGGACACCATCGTGAACGCCGATTATCGCATCCGCCGCCGTATCCGCGGTGTTCGCTTCACAGAAATCGAACAGACCGATCTGGGGTTTATTTGGCCGTTGGACCCGAATTGGAGCGTCATCGGTAAGTGGACCTATTCCTTGGATACCGAGGAGACCCTCGAGGCCGCCGGAGGGTTTGAATACGAGAGTTGCTGCTGGGGCGTGCGCGCGGTAGCGCGGCGGTTCTTGAGCGACGACACGGGGGAGTTCGACAACGCGTTTTTCGTTCAGATCGAGCTCAAGGGGCTGGCCGGCTTTGGACGCAGCACCACCAGTTATCTAGAACGGAGCATTCCCGGTTACGAGGACGAATTTTAAGGCCGCGCGCCGGGGTGTTGAATACTTGTGATGGACGCATGTACAAGACCGCAAGTGGAAACTTAAACCCGCTCCTGCAATGCTTAAGACAGGGCTGCTTCGCCGCCTTTCTCCTGGCTTATAGCGCTTGCGCGGCAGCCGCCGCCGAACCGCTCGATGCGATCATCGCCGTGGTGAATGACGACATTGTCATGGCAAGCGAGATCAATCGTATGTTCGAGCGCGTGAAAGCGGAATTGCAGCAACAACGCGCCGATGCTCCGCCTGACGCCGCCCTGCGCCGTCAGGTACTGGAGCGCCTCATCGTCATGAAGATTCAGTTGCAGCTTGCCGCGCAGACCGGCTTGAAAGTGGACGACGATACCCTGAACCGTGCGGTGAGCAATATCGCTTCGGAAAACGGCATGCCGCTGGCGCGCTTTCGCGAAGCGGTGGAGCGCGACGGTTATGACTTTGCGCAATTTCGGGAGGATGTCCGGCATGAGATCATCATCAGCCGCTTGCGCCAGCGCGAGGTGTCGAACCTGGTGCATGTCTCGGACCGGGAAATAGACAACTATCTCGCCACGCAAGTGCAACAAGATACGATCGAGATGGAATATCGTCTCGCGCATATTCTGGTTGCTACACCGGAGGCTGCGTCCGAGGAGGACGCGGAGAAGGCGCGCAAAAAGGCGGAGAAGCTCCTGCGGCGCGTGCGCGCGGGCGAAGATTTCCTGCGCATGGCGGCGAAGAATTCCGGCGACCCGCAGGCCCTCGATAGCGGCGATCTCGGTTGGCGCAAAGCCGGGGAAGTGCCTACGGTGTTTTCGGAAGCCGTCACCTCGCTGCGCGAGGGCGAGGTCAGTGACGTGATCGGCAGCCCCAGCGGCTACCATATCATTAAGGTGCTGGGGGTCCGGAGCGGGGAAGAGATGACCGTCAAACAAACGCGCGCCCGGCACATCCTGATCAAGCCTAGCGAACTGATGTCGAGCGACGATGTGCTGGAACGCCTCCATAAGCTTAAGGAACGTATCGACGCCGGGGACGATTTCGATGATCTGGCCCGATCGCATTCGGAAGACAAAGCTACCGCGGCCAAGGGCGGCGACCTGGGGTGGGTCAGTCCGGGCGATCTGGCGCCTAAGTTCGACGAAGTCATGGACCTGTTAAGCCCCGACGGGATCAGCGATCCCTTCGAGACCGAGTTCGGGTGGCACATCGTGCAGGTCCTGCAACGCCGCGACCACGACAATACGCGCGAGGCGCTGCGAGGTAAGGCCCGCGATGCGATCCGGCAGAGGAAGATCGAAGAAACCGGCCAAGCCTGGTTACGCCGCCTGCGTGACGAGGCCTATGTCGAGTATCGTTTCCGCGAGTGAGAGCTTGTGAAAAAAATCTGCTGCGACGATTTCTTCACAAGCTCTGAGCGAGCGATAGTACGGCGATTTAGCTGCTATCAATGATTGCACGTCCTTGCCCCCGGATTGTCATCACCGCCGGCGAGCCCGCTGGGATCGGACCGGATTTAATTGTCCGCATCGCGCAACGCGAGCATCCGGGCGCGATCACCGTCATCGCCGATCCGGATTTGCTGACTGCACGCGCCGCGCAGCTCAAACTCCAGTTGCATATCGAGCCGTTCTCGCCGGAAGATCGCACGCTCGGGCGGCGCGGCGCGATCAAGCTCATCCCGGTACGGCTCGCCCGCCCGGCGGTCAGCGGCCAATTGGATAAGCGCAACGCCCCCTCTGTGGTCGAGGCCCTCGCGCAGGCTTGCCGCGGGTGCATGGACGGGACCTTCGACGCCATGGTGACGGCGCCCGTGCACAAGGGGATCCTCAACGATGCCGGGATCCCCTTCACCGGTCATACGGAGTATTTGGCCGCGGCGACCGGCGGCCATTTTCCGGTGATGATGTTGTGTACGCCCGAGCTGCGCGTCGCCCTCGCCACCACCCACGTGCCCCTTCGCGCTGTCAGCGATCTCATCACCGAGGATCGCATCGTAAGCGTATTGCGGATCCTGGCTCGGGATCTGCGCGCCCGTTTCGGCCTGCGCCAGCCCCGGATCGCCGTTTGCGGCCTAAACCCCCATGCGGGGGAGGGCGGACACCTTGGCACCGAGGAGATCGATCATATCATTCCGGCGATCGAGACCGTGCGTGCGGAGGGCCTCCGCGTCGAGGGCCCGTTGCCCGCGGATACCGCCTTCGTCGCCGAACCAGTGAATCGCGCCGATGCGGTGCTTGCGATGTACCATGATCAAGGGCTGCCGGTTCTGAAGTACCAAGGCTTCGGCCGCGCCGTGAACGTGACGCTCGGCTTGCCCATCATTCGAACATCGGTCGATCACGGCACGGCGCTCTCGCTAGCCGGGACCGGCCAGGCCGATCCAAGCAGCCTGCTCGCGGCCCTTGATGCCGCCTTTGAGATGGCCGCGCTCGGCACTCGCGGCCGCTACCTGCCGGGGGCGAGGTAAGAGCCGTTCCGGGAAAGACCCGAATGGCGCTTACTTAAGGCGGGAGTCCAAAATTTCCGTCATTCCCGCGGAGGCAGGAATCCAGGAAGGTACACGAATGACTGGATTCCGGCTCGCCGCTTCGCTCCGGCCGGAATGACGGTTTTGCCGGATTTTTTTCTTAAGTAAGTGCCATTCGAGTCTGGCCAAGTCTAGCCCCATATCACTCCCTCGGAATAGGCTCCAACCTCTAGCTACTTAGCTAGCAACCCCCATGTCTTCGATGCTCTGGCACTTCAGTGCGATACCGGTCAGACTTCGTGGATCTGCACCCGCCTGGAAATGAAGTACTGCGGCGGTTGCCAATGAGTTGACGGGGCATTCAGCCCAATCCATCCAACCTTCCTTTTGGTCACAATTCCATCGGTCGTCTTTTTGCTCAGTACCTATACCTAACCCTTGATCTGAACCACCCGCCTGACCTGGGGTGCGCTCTTTGCGTTCTAAATCAACCAGCTCGCCATCATCAGTGATTTTCTTACCGCGAATCTTGAACCCTTTTACGCGCGTCTTGTCATTATTCATACATACCTGTACGCCGGTCAAAAAGACACGTTTTCCCTGGAAGTGTGAATCACCAAATGCAGCTTTTATTTCAGAAGATGTGGACCCCTTTGGACCACAGAGATCTGCATGGGGAGTGGTGTCTTTACTTGAATCATTAATATGTTCTTTTAAGGCCGTTACCAAGCACGGTTCATCGCTTCGCTCTTTCGAAGATATTCCATACAGTGCATGTGTTGTGCTATCAGCATCCCCCGTCACGAAAACGCTGCCCTTGATACCGGATACACCCGTTTCTGTAGTGTTCCCGGTAGTTTCAGGGGCGTCGCTTGGCCCAGATGAGTCTGGCAATTCTGGACAATCGGGGTCTGGATTGTTCCGGCACTCGTTTACCCTGCAAATGCCGTCTGCTTCGCAAGAGGGCGGAAGCGGGTCATCAGGAACTACAGGACCTACTGCCATCCGAATAGGTTGGCTAATCTCCTCCACCGCCAAACCAGCCTTCATTTGACCGAACAATAGGATGAGAAAACAGATTGAAGTTTTTAACCAGTAGTTCATAACACGCTCCTTTTAGATCGAAATCAAACACGTATAGGATTTTTAAACGCCCTTTTTCCTCAAAAGTGAAGGTACTGCTTAACCTGCGGGGTGTCAATCACGCGCGTCCTGGGTCCGGGATTGGGGACTTTCCGGGATATTTATCGGCCCGAGGCGCCCAGGTTTCGGAGCGTTTTGGCGTCTTGCGCGAGTGCAGGCCTAGGGGAGGTTGTGGGCTCAGTGAGCTGAATCGGATGGGGGTACTGGGATCAGGCCATTCGAAGTCGATCGAATAGCCGCGCCGGGGATCGCGGCGGTGCTCTGATGGGCAAGCTGAGAGGGGTGAGGTCTTGGCAAATAACGTGGGGATCTTCGATGGCGGCGATGATCTTCAAGGTACCGCCGCAGTGGGGGCAGTGCTCAATATCGATATCGAACACCCGTTTGAGCGCCCAGCTGATGCGCGCAGGCGCCATGATGGGCTGTGTTGGGGTGGACTTCTGCGGACGCATTAGCATCGTCAGCAGCTTGACCCCGTCGATGCGGTACGATTGCCGGACCTGCTCGCGGCCGGCCCTCGATGACATACGCAGCCACCGCTGGTCTGACTGATTTTTGCGCAATATTCGTGGGGATCCCACAGGACTTGACCCCTTTTGGGCTATTGACAACAGTTCAACGCGTAGACCATATTGTGCACGCTTCAGGTGTCCCTGAGAACGTTCGATCGAAGGGATGAAACGGGAAGCCGGTGCGCGCTCGAGTTTCGACCCGAGCGCAATCCCGGCGCTGCCCCCGCAACGGTAAGCAAGTAACGGATCAGCATCACGCCACTGTGCATCAAGCATGGGAAGGCGCTGCTCCCGGGGTTTGTACCCACTTGCGAGTCCGGAGACCGGCCTGAAGGTGTTGCAATGGCATTGCGGAGGGTGATGCCGTGGCGCCCGGGCCGTTATCCCTTTTCCCGCCCTGCCGCCATTTCTCCGCGAGCCTTGCGCTATGTACCGTTATTGCGCGGGTGTGCGCGGAGGATGTAGGCCATGCTATTTCGCCGATTGTCGGCAGTCATGCTGCCGCTTTGTTGTTATTCTTTATACGCAGCGGAGGAACCGACCGAGTTAGATCAAATCATCGTCACCGCGACCCGGACCGCCGAGACGGCCGATGAGACCCTCGCCTCGGTCACCGTCATCACGCGCGAGGAGATCGAGCGCCGCCAGGCGACCTCGGTGCAAGAGGCGCTGCGCGGAGTGCCCGGTTTGGGCATTGCGAACAGCGGCGGCTTGGGAAAGGAAACCACGGTGCGTTTGCGCGGCACCGAATCGGACCATGTCTTGGTCTTGGTGGATGGGATCCGCATCGGCTCGGCCACTTCGGGGACGGCCGCGTTTGAGGATATCCCGATCGGTCAAATCGACCGCATCGAGGTCGTGCGCGGCCCACGGTCAAGCCTCTACGGGTCTGAGGCCATCGGCGGGGTGATCCAGATCTTCACCCGCAAAGGAGGCGGTGCGCTCAAGCCCCAGTTCAGCGCCGGCGGCGGCAGTCACGGGACCTATAAGATTGCGGGTGGACTCTCGGGGGGTGGCGATCGCGGCTGGTTCAATCTGAGTGCGAGCCGGCTCGACACGGCGGGCTTCAACTCTTGCAGCAGCACGATCGCGCAGCCAGGCGGGTGCTTCACCTTCGAGCCCGATGACGACGGTTACACCAATAACGCCGGCAGCGCCCGGATCGGCTATCGCTTCGAGAACGGGCTCGAGGTCGATGCCCACCTGCTACACGCCGAAGGTGAGAATGAGTTCGACCAAACCGACGATTTCGCTCCCGTCACTTTCGCACCTCTAGAGTTCTTCCATAACCGCACGGATTTCCTCAAGCAGACGGTCGGCGGCAAGCTGCGTTTCTCGCCCCTAGAGCGCTGGCAGGTAACACTCGCGGGCGGCAGAAGCCTGGACGAGCTGGACAGCGTGAACAATCCCGCGAGCACGGATGTCTTCGATACCCAGCGCCAGAGCGCCTCGCTGCAGAACGATATCACACTCGCGCCCGATCACCTCTTGACCGTCGGCTTCGATTATTACAAGGATCTGCTCGAAAGCAACCTGGCTTTTACCGAGACTTCGCGCGACAACAAGGCCGGGTTTGCCCAATATCAAGGCGTGTTCAACGATCTCGATTGGGTCTTGGGCGTGCGCCATGACGACAACCAGCGCTTCGGGGACGAGACCACGGGCAACACCACGCTCGGCTATAGCTTCGGCCCGCTGCTGCACCTGACCGCGGGCTGGGGCCGGGCCTTCAAGGCCCCGACTTTCAACGACCTGTACTTCCCCGGATTCGGCGATCCCAACCTCGATCCGGAGCGCTCCGAGAGCGTCGAGCTCGGCGCCAACGGGACTGTGGTAGGGGTGCGCTGGTCGCTCAGCGGCTATTACACTCAGTTGGATGACTTGATCGGATTTATCAGCGTGCCTCTTAGTCCCGAGTTTCCGTTCGGGATCCGTGCAGCCAATGTCGAGGAAGCCAGGATCTTTGGGCTGGAGGCGGTCGCGTCCACGCAAATCTTAGGATGGGACATCGCGGCTAATTTGAGCTTCATCGATCCCGAGGTTCGCGGCGAGGGCCCGAACAAGGGCAACGTCCTGCCCCGCCGGGCCGAACAGATGTTCCGATTCGATCTCGACCGGCGTTTCGGCCGTTTCTCGGTCGGGGCGACGGTCTATGGCGAAGGCCGCCGCTTCGACGACCTCGAAAACACCCGGCGGCTCGCGGGCTACGTGCTCGTGGATCTGCGGGCCGGGGTCGAGCTTTACAAGGGCCTGTTCCTGGAAGGGAAGGTCGGTAACCTGCTCGACAAGGAGTACGAGACCGCGGACTTCTTCAACCAGGATGACACCAACCTTTTCGTAACGCTCCGCTACCAGCCGGATGCACTATAATTTCACCGAGTAACAGGAGACCAAAGGAGGAGACCATCATGATCCCCGTGCCCCCTCGATCGGCGCTGGCCATCGGCCTCACGCTAGCCCTGCTCATGGCCGCCACCCGTAGTCATCACTTCGCCGCGACGCTCCACCTGCCCGACGCCTCGTGGGCGGTGTTCTTCCTCGCCGGATTTTATCTGCGTCCGCTATGGATGTTTCCCGCGCTAATTGCCTTGGCCGGGGTGAGTGATTATATCGCCATCGCCGGATTCGGCGTCAGCGATTTCTGCGCGAGCCCCGCCTACGGATTCTTGCTGCCGGCCTACGGCGCGCTCTGGCTCGCCGGCCGTTGGTACGCGGGCCGCCACCGTTTCGCACTCTCCACGTTGTTCCCGCTGGCGGGCAGTGTGGTCATTGGCGCAACGGTCTGCGAGATCATCTCGAGCGGCGGGTTTTATTTCTTCTCAGGACGGTTTGCGGAAACCAGCTTCGTCGAGCTCGGCTTGCGGCTAGCGAAGTATTTCCCGCCCTCTCTGGAGAGCCTAGCCTTCTGGATGGGGATCGCCATCGTAGTGCATATCGTATTCACCTTGGCCGGCAGCAACTTCATTCGTACACGCCACCAGAGGGCGGGCTGAGCGGTGGACGCCATGTGGGGCTACCGCAACGGCCGCTATCTCGACTTTGGCTGGGCAGCGGCGCGGCTCGACGACGCGCTGAACTATTTACCGGCGAGGCTTACGGCGCTGACCTATGCGGTGCTCGGGAACTCCGGGCAAGCCCTCCGGTGCTGGCGCACCCAAGCCCGCGGCTGGGCTAGCCCTAACGCCGGGCCGGTGATGGCCGCGGGGGCGGGGGCACTCGGGGTAATCATTGGCGGGCCCGCCCGGTATGCGGGCGAGTGGCAGGCCCGCCCGGTGCTCGGCGCGGGACAGCCGCCCGCCGTAGACGACATCGAGCGGGCGCTCGGGCTCGTTCGCGGTGGCGTGTGGTTGTGGCTCGCCGTGTTCGGCCTCGCGGGGGCCTTGCATGCTTAAGCACGGCGGAAGACTGCGCGAGGCCGCGGGGCGCCTTGAGGAGGCGCTCGCCAACACCGGAGTGTGGTCATGTTCATCAAGGCCAAGCGGCTGATATGACCTTTTAGAGTTGCGAGCTGAGGAACGAGGATGCGTATTCGATCAATTTTTCCCGCCACGGGCGGTTCTGCCAGGCTTCGTAAGTTATAAGCCGTGATCTCTCCATGTCCTGCGCGAAGATTTCCGACTGGCGGCGGGCAATAGGCTTTGATTCTCGATGGTCACCGGGCGAGCATTGGGCGCAATAGCGCCAGTGTATTGCGCCGCATTTAGCAGCGAGCGTGGCCTAAAGGTCTGTTCCACCCTAGGGAAGCTCTGCAAAAGTTACTGCGCAGCCCATCTGCTTTGTCGCGTGCTCGCTCCTCGCTCGCCTATCTACCTGATATGTCTCGCGACTCGCTCCGCGGCTTCGCGCATTTGGGCTTGCTCGCGACACTTTTGCAGAGCTTCCCTAGGAATTCTTAGTCGTCGATCAGCCGAAAACGAACCGGAACACCAAGGCCACAACGGCGATCGAAAGCACGAGCAGAACGAGCAGGGCCAGCATCACCGGCACCATAAACAGGCGCCCGACCTGGCTCGGCGATCGACCGGGAACGCCGGCAGGTACCACCTGGCCGCGCACTAATGCCAGGTTTTTGAGATTGGCCTTCCAAGCAATGTCGAAGAGGTCTCCCACAACCGGGACCGCGCCGATCACCGTATCAATCGCGACGTTGCCCGCCATGCGCAGCAGCGTCGCGATAGGCACCCCCAGGCGGGCGGCCTCGAAGATTAGATATGCGGAGATCGCTGCGCCCGCGGCGTCGCCTATCCCCGGAATGAATCCCAGGATGCCGTCCAGCCCAATACGGAAACGCGTCCCGGGGATAGGCAGGACGGTGTCCAGTAGCTGGCCCAATTTCTCGAGTCTCTGAAGCGACGCCGCCCCACGCGCGACTTCGCTGTCACGATCGATCGAAGTAGACAAGGTACCCTTCCTCCTACGCGTGCTTTGCTAGCACGGCATAGCTTCGGCAGTCTTTGTGCGTACTATTTATGCTGACAGCTTAGGCAAGGGAACAGTCGAATGCAATCTACGCCGTTGATCGGCGCCGTTTCCACACCGCGGCGCCCCATTCCCGC
This sequence comes from Pseudomonadota bacterium, assembly GCA_030859565.1. Classification (NCBI taxonomy): domain Bacteria; kingdom Pseudomonadati; phylum Pseudomonadota; species Pseudomonadota bacterium. Next base: position 9,474 of record JALZJW010000057.1, on the reverse strand, counting down.
TACAGGCGCTGGGGTGAACCGTTTCGATCCGAGGTCCCTCATCAGAAGCTTCATCATGGCTGCGTGCGCCTGATCTTCCTTCAACGCGGCCGTCCGGTGCGATTCTTGTCTACGATGGCCACCAGGATGAGCCCGAACGCAAAAAGTCGTACCAGATAAAAGAAGGGCTCGTGCTCCTGTGACACCACGGTCAGTCCTAATAGCGCTCGGTTGAGCCCCTCTATGGCGAAAGCGGTGGCGAATAAGAGGAAAAAACGATCTCGAGTATCCCGCCAGAAGCGCAGGAAGAACAGTGCGGCGACCATCGAAGCCATCGCAATTGCACCCAATATCACGGAATTCATGGCAGCGTCTCACTCCGCATCCCAGATGAGGCCATACAGCAACACCAGCATCGCGAGGAGCCCCACGACTAACCGCCAGGTGTGTAGGTCCGCGGCGGGCCCCAACGCGTTATCGAGGACAACCAGCATATTGTTTAGCGTTAACCCGGCAAAGCAGAGGCCGCTCCAGAGTAACAATCGGTAACGACTGCGGCGATAGGCCTGCAGCAGCAACCAGGCGCATAAGAGCGCTGTCATTGCACACAATCCATAGATTATTAAACCGGCCATTGCTCTAATCCTTATCTGATTTTAGTTTAAAGGCGTCGGCGAATTCTTGAACCCTGGTCCGAGGCTTCGCGTGAATGAGATTGGTCACTGGTATAAGGTACACGGAATATAGCGCGGCCACCCGGTCCACCGTTTGTCCAAGCTCAGGAGATCCGGCGTGATACCGGTATAGGAGCGATTTTTCCGCGTTAGCGATTAAAAAACCGCCGGCGCATAGGCGTTGCAGTATCACGCTCGCTTCTTGCTCACCGATGTAAAGCCTTTTGGCGACTGCATTGGCGGCCCAATCCACCTGCGGACTATCACGCAGAAGAAGTAGCGCCTCTAATTGGGCAATGGAGTCGATGCGCTCAAGGATGAACTGCTTTACATCGTCCGGGATAATGTCATCGACCATTACGCTTTTCTTCGACATCCGCTGTACACAACTTATGTGGGCATATACGAAGTGATCCGATCTCTGAATCATCCCTTGCACCGGAAAGCTCACCGGGACAACCACCCATGAGCGGACTGCGAAATCGCTGCTCGGCGGGGCGGACCGCGGCATCACGCAGCATTACCCGTCGCCAAATCCCGTTGAATTCCCTGGCCTTCGATCCGTATGGCTCCCCAACACCCGCCTCAGCTCCACGGCATTTGCGCCCACGGCCGTTCCCCGTTCGAGAGGCTTTGTAGCTCAGGCAAGGGCCGGCTGAAAAGATAGCCCTGGCCCTCCTCGCAACCGAGGCGGCGCAGGATGGCAAGCTGGGCCTCGGTCTCCACCCCCTCGGCGAGGACGCGGAGCCCCAGTGTCCGGCTCAGGCTGACGATGGTCTCGACGATTGCCACGTCATCGGCGTCGCCCGGGATGTCGCGCACGAAGGACTGGTCGATCTTGAGCCGGTCGATGGGCAGGTGTTTGATGACGCTGAGCGAGGAATAGCCCGTCCCGAAGTCATCGATGGCGATCGAGACCCCCAGGGCCTTCAGCGCTTCGAGGAGGCGCCGGCTGTGCTCGATGAGCTGCAAGGTGCTCTCGGTGATCTCGATCTCCAGTTGGGAGGCCGGGAAGCCGCTCTCGGCGAGCGCTTCGCGCACGGTGTCTTCGAAGTGGTCGCGGGCGAGCTGCCGGGCCGAGACGTTGACGGAGAGACGGAGCGGCAGCCCGTCCGTGCGCCGGAACGCCATGGCCTGCGCGCAGGCCGTGAACAGAACCCAGCGGCCGAGCGGCTCGATGACCCCGCTCTCCTCGGCGATCGCGATGAAGCGACCCGGCATGATCAGGCCGTGCTTGGGATGCTGCCAGCGTACTAGCGCCTCGACCCCGGTGAGGGCGCCGTCGCCAAGCGCCACCTGCGGCTGGTAGTGGAGCACCAGCCCGTCGGTAGCGAGCGCGCGCCGCAGCCCCTGCTCGATGTTCAGGCGTTCGGCCGCCTGCGTTGCCAGCTCTTCGGTATAGAAACAGTAGCGGCTGCGCCCTTGCGACTTGGCGCTGTACATGGCCGTATCCGCGGCCTTGAGCAGCGCCTCCCGATCGCGGCCGTTGTCGGGGTAGACGGAGAGACCCACGCTCGCGGAAACGGCGACCCGCTCCCCCCCGAGCTCCACGGGCACGGCCAGTGCCTCGAGGAGCTTGCTCGCGATGCGCGCGGCGTCCGGGGGGTGGGCGATGTGGTCGAGGATCACGACGAACTCATCCCCCCCGAGCCGGGCCACCGTGTCGTTGCTACGCAAGCCCCCCTTGAGCCTGGCGGCGATGGTCTGGAGCAGCAGATCGCCGCTCGAATGCCCGAGGGTGTCATTGATGACCTTGAAGCCGTCGAGGTCGAAGAAGAGGATGGCGCAGCACCCGGTCTCCCGCTGCGCCCGTGCGAGCGTATGGTCGAGCCGGTCGTTGAAGAGCAGGCGGTTGGGGAGACCCGTGAGGGGGTCGTGGTGGGCAAGGTGATTCAACTGAGCCTCGGCCCGCCGGATGGCGCTGATGTCGGACAACGCGGCGACGTAGTGGGTCACCGCGCCCTCCTCGTCCCGGACCACGCTCACGTTCTCCCAGACCGGGAGGACCGTGCCGTTCTTGTGCCGGCAATAGGTCTCCCCCTGCCACTGCCCGCCGGGGGTGGTTTCGAGCCTGGGGTAGAACTGATCGCTATGGCGCCGGGCATGCAGGAGCATATCGGGGTCCTGCCCCACGGCATCGTCCCGGCCATACCCCGTGATCGCCGTGAAGGCCGGGTTGATCGAGACGATGCGATGCTCGCGATCCATCAGGAAGATCCCCTCGGCCGTCGTCTCCAAGACCGCTGCGGCCTGCCGCAGCCGCTCTTCGGTCTCCTGCCGCTCCGTGATGTCCTTCGTGGTCCCGACCACGCGCACCTGGCCGGGCAGCGCCGCTTTAGAGGCCTTGGCATGGGCCTCGATCCAGCCGATCTCCCCCCCGGGCCGCAGGGTTCGGAACACGAGGTTCAGCGATTGTCCGAACGCCGCCGCCTCTTCCATCGCCTTCTGGACACCCGCGCGATCCTCGGGATGTACCCGCGCCAGGAAGGTCCCCCATGACTCGCCGATCGGCTCCGGGGCGCCCCCGAAAATGCCCTGGATACGCGCCCCGGTGGTGATCCGGCAGCCGGCGGCCTCCCACTCCCAGACCCCGAGTTCGGCCGCGTCGAGGGCGAGCTGCAAGCGCTCCTTACCTTTTTTGACCTCGACCTCGATCTCGACCTCGGCCGCGCGCCGGCTCAGCGCCATCTGCAGGGTGGCGTGCAGCTCGCGCGCCTCGACGGGTTTTACCAGGTACCCGAAGGGCAGGCTCGCCTGGGCGCGCTGCAAGGTTTCGTCCTCGGCGTGGGCGGTCAAGAACACCACCGGGATGCGATAGTTGGAGTGGATCTGGCCGGCGGCGTCGATCCCGTCCAGCGCCCCTTCCAGATGGATATCCATGAGCACGAGGTCCGGGCGGAGCTGGCCGACCTTGTCTACCGCCTGCTCGCCGCTCGCGCTCACCGCGGCCACCCGGTAGCCCAGCCCCTCGAGCTGGTGCTTCAGGTGAAAGGCAATGACCCGCTCGTCCTCGACGATCAGGATGCTCGTTGGGTTCACCATCTTTTATCCCCCGCCGGTCGGGAAGCGCAGCTCAAAGCAGGCGCCCGGCCCCGGCTCGACGCGCAAGCTCCCATGCATCTGGTCCACGAACAGCGGCACGAGTTGCAAGCCGAGTGATGCCGCCTGGGTTATATCCAGCCCCACGGGCAGACCCACGCCGTTGTCCCGGACGGTGAGTAACGCCTCCCGGTCCCCGTGCGCCTTCAAGGAGAGGCTGATCTCTCCCCTCCGGCCGCCGGGGAAGGCGTATTTGAAGGCGTTGGTCACGAGCTCGTTGACGAGGAGCGCGCAGGGCATTGCTCGCTCTAGATCCAGGTACACCTCGGCCACGTCAAGCTTCAACGCAATGCGTTGCGGATCCACCGGATACGCATTGAGCACGATTTGGGTCAAGCGTTCCAGGTACTGGCCCAGATCGACCCGCGAGAAATTTTTCCGCTCGTACAGGAGTTGGTGGATGAGGGCCATGACCCGCACGCGGCCCTGGCTCTCGGCCAGCACCTCACGGACGCCCGCGTCCTGGGTCTGCCCGGCCTGCAGATCCAGGAGACTGGAGATGACCTGCAGGTTGTTCTTGACCCGATGGTGGACCTCTTTCAGCAGGGTCTCTTTCTCCCGCAGCGCGGCGGCCATCCTTTCTTCCGCCTGCTTGCGCTCGGTGACCTCGATCTCCAAGGCGCGGTTGGCCGCGGCCAGCGCTTGGGTTTTGCGGAAGAGGTCCGCGAAGACCGCCACCTTGGATGTAAGGATCTGCGCGTTGACGGGCTTGGTGAGGTAATCCACGGCACCCGCTCCGTAGCCCTTGAGAATATCTTGGTCCTCGTGAAACTGGGCAGTGAGGAAGAGGATCGGGATATGTCGGGTTTTCTTCCGGCTCTTGATGATCCGCGCGAGCTCCAAGCCGCTCATCTCCGGCATCTCGACGTCCAGCACAACGGCGGCGATGTCGTGGGCGAGGATCGTCCCCAACGCCTGGTTGGCGTCCTGTGCACGGAGCAACCGGTAAGCCGGCGAATCCAGAATGCTCTCGAGCACATCCAGGTTTTGTGGCTTGTCGTCCACCAACAGGATATTGGCGCGGTTGTCCACGACCCCTCTCCTTAACGGTGCAGCCAGACGCGAAGCAGGGAGAGGAGCTGGTCAGTGTTCACGGGCTTGGCGATGTAGTCGGAGGCGCCCGCGGCAAGGCATTTTTCGCGATCGCCCTTCATCGCCTTGGCGGTCAGGGCGAGGATCGGCAGCAGCCGGAAGCGCGGATCGTTGCGGATCTCGCGCATCGTCTGGTAGCCGTCCATCTCGGGCATCATGATGTCCATGAGCACGGCCCGCAAGTCCGGGGTGTTCTGGACGAGATCGATAGCCTGACGGCCGTTGGTGGCGCTCAGGATTTCCATCTCTTGGTTCTCGAGCACGGTGCTCAAGGCGAAAATATTACGGGCGTCATCGTCCACCACCAGCACTTTGCGGCCGCGCAAGGCCTCGTTCGAGCCGTGCAGCCGCTCCAGCATCAGGCGCTTGGGCTCGGGCAGGTCGGCGACAACGCGGTGCAGGAATAGCGCCGTTTCGTCCAAGAGCCGGTCGGGCGACTGGACATCCTTGAGCACGATGCTTTGGGCCATCGTCGTGAGCTGTTGCTCCTCCTCGGCGGTGAGGTCCTTGCCGGTGAAGACGATGATCGGCAGATCGCGCAGGCGCGGCTCGCCCTGCACCTGCTCCAGCAGCTCGAAGCCGCTCATGTCGGGCAGCCGCAGGTCGAGCACGCAGCAGTCGAACGCCCGATCCCGGAGCGCGGTCAGGGCCTCGGCGCCCGAGCCCACGGCGGTGATCTCGATGTCCGTGTGACCCAGCAATTCGATGATGCCTTGGCTTTCGATCGCGTTGTCCTCGACCACCAGCAAGCGCTTCATATGCGGCTCGGCGAAGCTCTTGATGCGCTCGAAGCTCTGTTCCAGGACTTGGGTGGTGGCGGGCTTGACCAGGTAGGAGAAAGCGCCGTGGGCGAGGCCGTGCGGGCGCTCTTCTTCCACCGTGATGATCTGCACGGGGATGTGGCGCGTGGCGGGATCGCGCTTCAGATGGTCGAGCACCGTCCAGCCGAGCATGTCGGGCAGGAAGACATCCAGGCTGATGGCCGTGGGCAGATACTGGCGGGCGAGCACCAACGCCGTGTGGCCGCGGTTGCACACGATACCCTTGAATCCTTTCTCGCGCGCGAGGCCAAGGAGCACCCGCGCATAGTGGTGATCGTCCTCCAGGATCAACATCAGGGGGTCGCCGGGCTGGATGATCTCACGGTCGTCCGGAACGGCTTCCTCGCGCGCCACCGGCAGCACGGGCAAGGCGGCATCAGCAGCTTGTGCGGTGGCGAGCGCAATCCTCGGCGCCGCCGGGCCGGTATAGGTCACTGGCAAGTACAAGGTGAAGGTGCTCCCTTCGCCGGGCGTGCTGGAGAGTCGAATTTCGCCGCCTAGCAAGGTCGCCAGCTCGCGGCTGATGGCGAGTCCGAGACCGGTGCCGCCATATTTGCGGCCGGTGCCGGCATCGGCCTGCTGGAAGGCCTCGAACACGAGCCGCTGCTTGTCTGGCGGTATGCCGATGCCCGTGTCGGTCACCGACAGCGCCACCACGGCCGCAGCGTGGGTGAGCACCCGGTGGCCGGGCGTCCAGCCCTCGGTCACCGGACGGACGTCCAGGACCACCTGGCCCTGGGCGGTGAACTTGAAGGCGTTGGAGAGCAGGTTCTTCAGGATTTGCTGGAGGCGCTTCGCATCGCTCGTCAGCAGGCGCGGCAGCTCCGGGCCGAAGTTCAATCGGAAGGGAAAATTCTTCGACTCGGCGACGTGGCGGAAGCTGCGCTCCATCCCCTCGCGCAGGGCCGCGAAGGGGATTTCCTCCGCTTCCACGGTGACGGTTCCGGACTCGATCTTCGACAGATCGAGGATGTCACTGATGAGATTCAGCAAGTCGGTGCCGGCGGAGTGGATGTTACGGGCGAAGTCCACTTGCTTGCTGCTGAGGTTGCCGCCGGCGTTCTCGGCGAGCTGCTGGCCGAGGATGAGGATGCTGTTGAGCGGGGTGCGCAGCTCGTGGGACATGTTGGCGAGGAACTCGGATTTGTATTTGGAGGTGAGGGCCAGTTCGGAGGCCTTGTCCTCGAGGGCATGGCGGGCCTGCTCCACCTCCTTGCTCTTGCGCTCCACCTCGACATTGCGCTCGGCAAGCTGAGTGGCCTTGCGCTCGAGCTCCTCATTGGTCTGCTGGAGCTCCGTCTGGCGGGACTGGAGCTCGGATGTAAGTTGCTGGGATTGCTGCAGCAGATTTTCGGTGCGCATCGTCGCCTCGATGGTGTTGAGCACGACGCCGATGCTCTGCGTGAGCAGTTCGAGGAAGGTGAGGTGCGTCGCGGTGAAGGGTTGCAGCGAGGCCAGCTCGATGACGGCCTTGGTGTCCCCTTCGAAGAGCACGGGCAGCACGACGATGCTGGCGGGCTTGGATTTGCCGAGGCTGGAGTGAATCTGCGTGTAACGGGGGGGCACGCGGTCGAGGAGGATGCGCCGCCTTTCCGCCGCGCACTGGCCGACCAATCCTTCGCCCGCCGGAATGCGCTCGGGCTGGCCGGGCCGCTGGGCGTACGCGGCAAGCAGACGCAGCGAGGGTTTCGCGCCATCCTCCATCTGGTAGATGGTGCCCTGCTGGGCGTTGACCAGCGGCACCAGGTCGGAGAGCAGCGTCCGGCCGACGGTGATGAGATCGCGCTGGCCCTGGAGCATGCCGGTGAACTTTGCCATGTTCGTCTTCAGCCAGTCCTTTTCGACATTGCTCTCGGTGGTGACGCGGAGGTTATCGATCATGGTGTTGATGTTGTCCCTCAACTCCGCGACCTCGCCGCGGGTTTCGACCGTGATCGAACGGGTGAGGTCGCCCTTGGTCACGGCGGTGGCGACCTCCGCGATGGCGCGCACCTGGCTGGTGAGGTTCGCCGCCAGGAGGTTGACGTTGCCGGTGAGGTCCTTCCAGGTGCCGGCGGCACCCGGGACGTTGGCCTGACCGCCCAGACGGCCTTCGACGCCGACCTCGCGCGCGACGTTGGTGACCTGGTCCGCGAACGTGGCGAGCGTGTCGGTCATGTCGTTGATGGTCTCGCCCAGCGCGGCGACTTCGCCCTTGGCCTGCACGGTGAGCTTCTGACGGAGGTTGCCCTCGGCCACGGCGGTTACGACCTTTACGATGCCGCGAACCTGATCCGTGAGGTTGTTGGCCATGACGTTGACCGAGTCTGTGAGGTCCTTCCAGGTGCCCGCGACCCCAGGCACCTCGGCTTGACCGCCGAGCTTGCCCTCGGTGCCGACCTCGCGCGCCACGCGCGTGACCTCGGCGGCGAAGGCGTTGAGCTGGTCCACCATGGTGTTGATGGTATTCTTCAGCGCGAGGATCTCACCCTTCACGTCCACCGTGATCTTGCGGGAGAGATCGCCGCGGGCGACGGCGGTGGTGACCTCGGCGATGTTGCGGACCTGGGCGGTGAGGTTGGCACCCATCGCGTTGACGGAGTCGGTGAGGTCCGCCCAGGTGCCGGCCACGCCGGGCACCACGGCCTGCACGCCCAAGCGGCCTTCCGTGCCGACTTCGCGCGCCACCCGGGTGACTTCCGAGGCAAAGGAGCGCAACTGCTCGACCATCGTGTTGATGGTTTCCTTGAGCTGGAGGATCTCACCTCGCACATCCACCGTGATCTTGCGGGAGAGATCGCCGTTGGCCACGGCGGTGGTGACCTCGACGATGTTGCGCACCTGGGCGGTGAGGTTGGAGGCCATGTAGTTCACGTTGTCCGTGAGGTCCGCCCAGGTACCGGCGACCCCGGGCACCTCGGCCTGACCGCCGAGCTTGCCCTCGGTGCCGACCTCGCGCGCCACGCGCGTGACCTCGGCGGCGAAGGCGTTGAGCTGATCCACCATGATGTTGATGGTGTTCTTCAATTCCAGGATCTCGCCCTTCACATCCACCGTGATCTTGCGCGAGAGATCGCCGCGGGCGACGGCGGTGGTAACCTCGGCGATATTGCGCACCTGGGCGGTGAGGTTAGATCCCATCGCGTTGACGGAGTCGGTGAGGTCCGCCCAGGTGCCGGCCACGCCGGGCACCACGGCCTGCACGCCCAAGCGGCCTTCCGTCCCGACTTCGCGCGCCACCCGGGTGACTTCCGAGGCAAAGGAGCGCAACTGCTCGACCATCGTGTTGATGGTTTCCTTGAGCTGGAGGATCTCGCCTCGCACATCCACCGTGATCTTGCGGGAGAGATCGCCGCTGGCCACGGCGATGGTAACCTCGGCGATGTTGCGCACCTGGGCAGTGAGGTTGGAGGCCATGTAGTTGACGTTGTCCGTGAGGTCCTTCCAGGTGCCGGCCACGCCGGGCACCTCGGCCTGCACGCCCAAGCGGCCTTCGGTGCCGACTTCGCGCGCCACCCGCGTGACTTCCGAGGCAAAGGAGCGCAACTGTTCGACCATCGTGTTAATGGTTTCCTTGAGCTGGAGGATCTCGCCTCGCACATCCACCGTGATCTTGCGCGAGAGGTCGCCGCGGGCGACGGCGGTGGTAACCTCGACGATATTGCGCACCTGGGCGGTGAGGTTGGAGGCCATGCGGTTGACCGAGTCGGTGAGATCCTTCCAGGTGCCGGCGACCCCGGGCACCTCGGCCTGACCGCCGAGCTTGCCTTCGGTGTCGACCTCGCGCGCCACCCGTGTGACCTCGGCGGCGAAGGCGTTGAGCTGATCCA
>JALZJW010000056.1 GCA_030859565.1 Pseudomonadota bacterium | reverse complement strand
GTTCGAGGCCCCGCGGCGGTGCAGGCGCGGGACCTCGATCGTTTTCGGCCACTGGTCTACGCTCAGGCTCACCGGCGTTGAAATGGAGCGCTTCCGCGTTTATCCCCTGGACCGCGGTTGCTGTTGGGGCGGTGAGCTTACGGCGATGCGGATCGAGGATCGGCGCTTTTTCAGCGTCAAAGCGTAACGCTGTACCGTCCCTCCGGGCTCGCTTAGCGCCGTTTGAGTACGATAAAGCTATGCGCAATGCGATGGGTTTCGTCGGCCGGAAAGTCCTGCCGGGACTGCTCGATCCAGTCACCGCGATCGTAATGGGGAAAGTACGTATCCCCGTCAACCTCGGTGTGGATCTCGGTTAAATAGATATACTCAGCAAGCGGAAGCGCGGCGGCATAGACACTGCCTCCGCCGATGACCATGATCTCCTCACAACCTCGTGCCCAGGCGAGGACCGCTTCCATGCTTGGGACCACGATGCAACCCGAAATGCTCAGGGCCGGGTTGCGGCTCATCACGATGTTGGTGCGTCCCGGGAGCACGCGGCCGATGGACTCGTGGGTCTTGCGCCCCATGAGCACCGGCTTCCCCATCGTGAGCGCCTTAAAGCGCTTTAAATCGGCGGGGAGACGCCACGGTAAGGCGCCGTGCGCGCCAATCACACGCCGGCTGGTCATCGCCACGATGATCGACAGCGAAGAGTTTGCCACCGTTAGACGGCGATCGGGGCTAGGATCGCGGAATGGTGGCGGTAGTCGGCGATCTCGATATCATCGAATGTGAACTCGCAGAGCGATCCCCGGTGCGGACTGAGCCGTAGGCGTGGTGCCGGGTAAGGGTGACGCGACATCTGCTCCATGGCCTGTTGCTGGTGGTTGAGATAAAGGTGCGCGTCTCCGAGCGTGTGCACGAGTTCGCCCGGCGCCAAGCCTGTCACCTGCGCCACCATCGCGGTTAACAAAGCATAGGAAGCGATATTGAACGGCAGGCCCAGGAAAATGTCCGCACTGCGCTGATAGAGCTGGCAAGACAAGCGACCCTCGGCCACGTAGAACTGAAACAAGAGATGGCACGGGGCGAGCGCCATCTTTCCGATTTCACCGACGTTCCAAGCGCTGACGATCAGGCGCCGCGAATCCGGATTGGTTTTAATCGCATGCACGACGTCGTTGAGTTGGTCGACCCGCCCGCCCTCGGCCGTGCGCCAGGCGCGCCATTGTGCGCCATAGACCGGTCCGAGCTCACCACTCGCATCCGCCCACTCGTCCCAGATCCTCACTCCGTGCTCTTGCAACGGGCGGACATTGGTTTCCCCGCGAATAAACCACAGCAGCTCATGGACCACGGATTTCAGATGCAGCTTCTTGGTCGTAACCGCGGGAAAGCCTGCTTGCAGATCAAAGCGCATCTGATAGCCGAAAACACTGAGCGTGCCCACACCGGTGCGGTCGCTCTTACGCACCCCATGCTCAAGCACGTGCTCGATGAGAGCTAAATACTGCCGCATGGGCTCGCGACGCGCTACCCCTTTAGGCGGCGGCCGGTTCCCGCCGATGCTAACGGCTCCGGCGGCCGGCGATAGGCATTCCTGATCCACCACATGCCGATGATCAGCATCGGCACCGTCAACGCCTGCCCCATCGTTAACCAACCGAAAGCGAGGTACCCTAAGGGTTGCTCTGGCACCTTCGCAAACTCCACCACGAAACGCACTAAGCCGTAACCCAAGAGAAACACGCCCGAGACAGCTCCGAGTGGCCGGGGCTTCGACGAGAAGATCCACAGCACGCAAAACAAGACCACGCCCTCCAGGAAAGCCTCGTAAAGCTGCGAGGGATGCCGTGGGATGCCGCCGGCCGCCGGATCGGGGAAGATCACGGCCCAAGGCAGATCGGCCGGCCGTCCCCACAGCTCGCCGTTGATAAAGTTCGCGAGCCTCCCGAAGCAAAGACCGGGTGGGACCGCCGGCGCGAGAAAATCGATGACATCGAAAAAACGCTTACCGAGTGTCTTTCCGTAGACCGCCATTGCGATTAGCACACCGATGAGCCCGCCGTGAAACGACATCCCGCCTTCCCAAATCTTGAAGATAGCGATCGGATCGCTGAGATACATGGAGAGGTTATAAAACACCACGTGTCCTAATCGGCCGCCGAGCACCGCGCCCAGCGCGGCGTAGAATATCAGATCGCTGATCTGCGGGTCCGACCAGTCGAGCGTCCGCCGGCGCGCCCGGTAGCGCATCAGCCCCCAGGCCACGCCAAAGGCGGCGAGGTAGGCGATCCCGTACCAGCGTACGGCAAGAGGACCGATTCTGAATGCGACCGGATCGATGTCGGGGAAAGGGATCACGGCGGTAATATTAGCACGGAGTGCGCGAACTCCACGCGGGATTGCGTTACACTCTTTCGGCACACCACCCACTCGCGACCATCCGGCATGAATTCACTCGCAGAAGAAACCAGCCCCTATCTCTTGCAGCACGCCGGCAACCCGGTGGATTGGTATCCGTGGGGCGATGCAGCACTCGCTCGCGCGCGCGCCGAGGGCAAACCGATCTTGCTTTCTATCGGCTACTCGGCCTGCCACTGGTGCCATGTAATGGCGCACGAGTCTTTCGAAGACGAGGCGACCGCGGCGCTTATGAACAAGCACTTCATCAACATCAAGGTCGACCGCGAGGAGCGCCCTGATCTCGACAAAATCTATCAACTTGCGCACCAGTTTCTGACTGGGCGCGGCGGCGGCTGGCCGCTCACGCTGTTCCTCGCCCCCGAGGACCAGGCCCCGTTCTTCGCGGGCACCTATTTTCCGCCCGAGCCACGCTACGGGATGCCGTGCTTTGCGGATATTCTGCGTCGGATCGCCGGCGCCTACCGGGAGCAACACCAGGAAATCCGCAGCCAGAACGAGGCATTGATCGAGGGTTTGCGCAACCTCGGAACACAGCAACAAGCGCCCGGCGCGGTCAGCGATGCACCGCTTATCGAGACGCGGCGGCAACTCGGGGAAGCCTTCGACAGCCGTTTCGGCGGGTTTGGCGCGGCGCCGAAGTTCCCGCATCCGGTCCATATCGAGTTCCTACTGCGCCGCTATGCGGCGGGCGCGATGGCGGGGACACCCGACGCCGAAGGCTTGGAAATGGCGCTCGTCACGCTGCGGCGGATGGCCCGCGGAGGCATCTACGATCACCTGGGTGGCGGCTTCTGCCGTTACTCCGTCGATGAAAGCTGGATGATCCCGCATTTCGAGAAAATGCTCTACGACAACGGCCCGTTGCTCGCGGTGTATAGCTGGGCCTGGCAGTTGAACCGCGACCCGCTGTTCAAGAAGACCGCCCTCGAGACCGCGGAATGGACACTGCGCGAGATGCAATCCCCCGAGGGTGGCTTCTATTCCAGTCTGGATGCCGACTCCGAAGGTCACGAAGGCCGGTTTTACGTTTGGGATGCGAAAGAAATTCAGTCGCTGCTCACCGCCGAGGAGTACCCTGTCCTAGCACGCTGTCTCGGCCTGGATCAGGCCCCGAATTTCGAGGGCCACTGGCACCTGTGCGTGTCCGTGCCGCTGGAGGCGCTCGCCAAGGAATGGGGTAAGCCGCTCGCGGATCTCGAGCGGCTTTACGCCGAAAGCCGGAAAAAACTCCTCGCCGTCCGCACGCGGCGCGTCTGGCCGGGCCGGGATGAGAAGGTGCTAACGGCATGGAACGGTCTCATGATCAAGGGACTGGCGGTTGCCGGTCGGGTTTTGGAGCAGCCCGATTTTCTAGATGCGGCCCAGCGAGCGGTTGATTTTATCCGCGCGCGGATGTGGCAGGACGGACGGCTCCGCGCGACGTATAAGGATGGCAGGGCCCGGCTCAACGCCTATCTCGATGATCATGCCTTCGTCATCGAGGGACTGTTAGCGTTACTCGAAGCCCGTTGGCATGACGGCAACATGCGCTTTGCGATCGAGCTCGCGGAAGCCCTGATCGCGCGTTTTGAAGATCCGGTGCAAGGCGGATTCTTCTTCACCTCGCACGATCACGAGGCCCTGCTATTGCGATCCAAATCGCTTGCCGATGACGCGCTTCCGTCCGGGGCGGGTATTGCCGCTTACGCGCTTGGGCGGCTCGGACACCTGCTGGGCGAGAGCCGCTATCTCGACGCGCGCGACCGCGGCCTGCGCAGCGCCTGGGGCGCCATCGAACGCTATCCTACCGCTCACAATGCTTTACTCCTCGCATTGGAAGAGTATCTCGCGCCGCCGATCTCTGTCGTGATCCGAGGCGATAAGCGCGCGGAGGATTGGCATCGGCGCTGCGCCCAACGCTACGCACCGCAACGGCTGGCGCTGGCGATTCCATCCACCGCCGCCGAGCTTCCCGGCCTCCTCGCCCGGCGGGAAGCTCACGACGGCGCCGTGGCCTACCTCTGCGAAGGGCAGCAATGCCGTCCGTTCATCGAGCATTTCGAGGAGTTCGATCGGGTCCTTTGCGGCAGCGAGGCGATCGCATCCGGCTGACCGGCGCACCGCCAGGGCGCCCTATTGTTTTTTCTTGAAGAAATAGTGCAGCGACGAGGAAGAGCTCTTTAGAGTCATCGCATCGGGTGTCTTTTCGATCACCTCGAAGGTCTCGCCGCGGCCGGTCACGATCTTACCCTCGGTGACATCATAGGTGTCCGTGATGGTCATCTCGCGGCCGCCGCCCGTCAGGGTTTCGGAGAACATATACACGCTCGTCATCGATAGGACGCCGTCCTCGCCGAACGTCCACTTGGAAGTTTCCGGAGAGCGCTTACCCGTCAGGTTGAGAGCGGTGCTTTCTATCACCCAGTTTCCGGCGATATCGGAGCGCTGTTGAATCAGCGGTTGCGCCGTCGCGGATGTAAAGAAACAAAGAAAGATCCCCCACCGGAGAACTGACTTGATCATACGCCCTCCTCGTCACGCTGCGTTGTTATTTGAGTATGCGCTTCAGAGCTTGTGAAGAAATCGTCGCAGTAGACTTATTCACAAACTGTTGGCGTTATTTTGACCGGCGGCCTTGCCCGGCACAAGCCCTCGGCGCAAAGCCGAGGGGAGATCCACTAAGCGCCGTCAGAGGCCGCCGTTCGTGGCGGGATCAACGCGCCGGTTCAGTACGGGTACCAGCGATAATAGGGGTAGTAATATGGTTGCCGATAGTACGGCCGATGCAGCCGGAACGGCTGATGGTACCCGTACCGCGGCGTCTTGTAATGACGCCGGTAGTGCCGCTGGCCATTAGAATGGCGCGGGGACTGGTGCCGGTAGTTATAACCGCCATAGGCATGGGATCCCTGGTGCCGGTGGCCATAACCGCCGTAGGCATGGGATCCCTGGGACGACCGGTAACCAAAGTTCCACGCTTGACTGGCCGCGGGAACGCATAAACCGATAACCAACACTAGGGCCGCGATGTAGGCAGAGACACGAGACGTCAACATGATACACCTCCTCTTTGCGGGGCTATCCCCGATGCTGGCGCAAAATCTAGCCCCATAATGCTGAATGCCTGCTGAATATACGCGGCAGGTTGAGGATCGGTTTTTAGGGAAGCTCTGCAAAAGCTACTACGCCGCCCATCTGCATTGTCGCGTGCTCGCTCGTTACTCGCCTATCTACCTGATATGTCTCGTGACTTGCTCCGCGGCTTCGCGCATCTGGGCATGCTCATAACACTCTTGCAGAGCTTCCTTAGATTACTTTAGAAGTCCGTTCCAAAGCTCTCCCTATAACGCGCCTCGAACTCCGGACGTGTGACACGGTGATTCTGCGTGCCGGCGCACTCGATCTTGATCGCTCCCATGAGCGATGCGATGCGCCCCGTTGTCTCCCAATCGAGGCCGTTGAGGATCCCGAATAGGAGACCCGCGCGATAGGCGTCTCCGCAGCCGGTCGGGTCCGCAATCGCGCGCGCTTTCGCCGGCGGGATCTCGTAACAACCCGAAGGCGTAAAGATCCGCGAGCCTTGCGCCCCGCGCGTGACGACGAGCGCCTCGACGCGGGCCGCAACTTCCTCCGGGGTCAGGCCGGTGCGTTCCTGCATCAGGTGCCATTCGTAATCGTTCACGGTCACCCACGCGGCTTGCCCGATGAAGGCCCGTAGATCCTCGGCACCGAACATCGGCATCCCCTGGCCAGGGTCGAAGACGAAGGGTATGCCCATGCGGGTGAATTGGCCGGCATGCTGGATCATACCATCGCGTCCGTCGGGCGCAATGATGCCGACCGAGCGCCCCTCCACGGCCGGTACCGGATTCAGGTGCGAGAGGCTCATCGCGCCCGGATGGAAGGCCGTGATTTGATTATCGTCCAGATCCGTCGTGATGAAGGCCTGCGCCGTGAGTGTGTCGCTCAGGATATGAATAAAATCGCGCCTAATCCCGCAGCGGTCCATCCACTCGGCATAGGGCCCGAAGTCGCGGCCCGCCGCGGCCACCGGCAACGGATCTTCGCCGAGGAGCTTGAGATTGTAAGCGATATTACCCGCGCAGCCCCCGAACTCACGGCGCATTTCCGGCACCATGAATGAGACGTTCAGGATATGGATCTTCGCGGGCAGAATGTGGTTCTTAAAGCGGTCGGGGAACACCATGATGTTGTCATAGGCGATGGAACCGCAAATCAATGCAGGCATGATTAGTTTATCCTGGTTGTTAGTTGCATAAATCATCAGTTTCGCGTCAATTCCATCCTGAACGATGGCGTAGGCGGCCGAACTCGTTCGCTCTCATACCACACGCTATCCTCGCGATTCGCCTAGACGAGAATATTGGTGTCGACGCCAATCACGCGCCTCGGCCTTTGAGGGCAAGCTCGCGGAGTTTTCCCCAACCTAGCTCTTGAACGCCCGACTGTAGTCTCTTTTCTTTATAGGAGGCCTTCCTCAAGCGGATCTCGTGCTCGCTCTTATGCTTTACAAGCAACTCTCGTAAGCCGCGTTCGATCAGGGCCTTCACGGTTGTGCCTTCGCGTGCAGCCACCTTTCTTGCCGCATCGAGCAGCGTGTCAGGAATCTCTACAGTCGTCTTCATAGGGTACACCGTATGGGTCAGTACGGGTTACCGTAGCATACAGCGAAGAGTGGCAACGTTATAGCAAACGCCAACTATGGGGGGATCGTGCGACCGGTTGACCCAACCAACCCAACCGACATAGACCTGACCCCGCTTCCTGCGGGTGACGAGCTAGAGAGTCAAGTTGCCAGCCAGTTCTCCACGTTGAGTCCTGGCGCTTTTGGAAACTGGCTTACGTTGTTGGTGACCAGAGCAAGCCCGAGCGACAACGCGTGGGCCGCGATCATCGTGTCGTTGGCGCCGATCGGTGTCCCAGCCTTCTCCAACGCGGTTCGGACCTCGGCATACTTCTCGTCTGCATCCTCTTCGAGCGGTAGCACCTCGATTGTGGACAACAACTGGGCAATCTTGTCCGATAGGGCGGGCGATCCCTTCTTCGCCGCGCCATAGCGAAGCTCGCACACAACCACGATACTGGTGTAAATCAGATCTTCGCCGACGCCGGTGATGTGTTGGGCTACCGCTCCAGCGGGGTGCTTGATGAGGTCCGAAAGGATACTGGTATCGAGCAGATTAGCGACGCTCCGCCATCTCAGAGATGCACGGATTCCGGAGGCCGATCCTCTATTTCGGGGAGCTCCTCGGCGAGGGGCTCCCACGTGGCGAGCCTACGCAAACTAATAAGTCGAGACCTGACCGCGTTTCCTCGTTTCCTGCTCGCGCCCTCGAGAGAGCCTCGGGGCGGGTAGGTGAGCTTTTTCCTACCCTGCCAGGTCTCGTTAGTTATAACCCCAACCCGCTAGGACGCGCTCGTAGAACAAGGTTTACGGCGGACGACGCTGCTTGGTCCCCCTGGTAGGCTGCCTGGCGCAACCTGAGTGAAGGATAATCGGTGCCTCGAGACAACGCTAAGGGATAATGGGTGATGTTCTCTTCTCCCGCCTTGCCGAGGACAAACACAACCCCTTCCCACTCATCCAAAAAACGCTCTATGCTCATGCGCAGATTGCCGCGTGCCGGATCGGCCAAATAAACGCGATCCCCTGCCACTCCCCGGAGCACGGCAAAATGATAGTAGCCGAATGGCTGGACGTGAACGATCACAGGGGCCAGCAGTTGTGGCAGTTGATCAATGGTCAGCTTAAAGCCCGCAGCCCGATAACCCCTCTGTTGAGCCACAATTTTGAGATCTAGGAGGGAAAACCCAATCCTTTTCTTTCGGGCTTGCTCCTTTTTAGTCATCGTTTCAAGCCGGGTGTTAAGCAGCTTCAGGATCTCCTTTTCTGAGGTATTCTCCCCATAATAATGAACCATGAGAGTAGCCAGCGCCGCCGCACCGCACGAGTAGTCCAGTTGCTGTTTAATGACATACTGGTCGCGAAGTTCTTTCAGGGTATGACGCTTCGCGATCGTCGGCTGGGCGCTGGTGGGAACACTCCAGGCGACCTCTTCGGCCACACTCACGCCATTTATGAAAGGCTGCAGGCTCAGCGCATACCCGAGAAATCGCCCTACCGTTATCATACGCGATCCACCATTCCAAATGCGTTTCTTATGGACAAACTCAATCTCAATCGCGTCGAAGGCCGCTAACGCCTTCGACATGGTGGACTTCTACGGCGTCTCGAGCACCACGCCGTGTGCTTCTTGCCGGGTGACGACAGCCCTCTATGCGGCACTGCCTTTCGGGCGCGATGGCACGTGCCGTCTCTGTTACGCCTTTGGCCTTTTCCGTGACAAGGCAACGATGCTGTGGGGTGCTGGCGAGAGCGCATTTGCCGTTCGTCGAATACGACTTTAGAACGCTAGAGATCCGATCGCCGCTGGCCTAAAACCTACAACGGCCAGCGCCGACCACCCCCTCGTTTCTTCCATAGCGATCGGCAGGCTTGGCTGTCCTCCCCGCCACCTACCCCCTGCGGGGACCGCTCCGGTGCATGAAGAGTGGAGAGCCCCCGACTGTGCACGAGGGCTCTCCGAGAGCGGGGCGCACCCTGAGGGCACCTGGCCGGTCACAGTACCTGCCACGAACCCTCCGGGCCGCCCACCGGGGACATTAGCTCACGGGGCCGGGGTGACGGTTCCCGGGAGGGTTGGTAACTGCGGCCCAACGAGTCCGTGAACCTGTAGGAAGTTCGCGGCCGTTACGGGTAACTCATTGGCAACCGAGAAAAACGCGGCGTTCGGAAGGGCCGAAAGTAGGCAAACCCCTCCGCCATCTGTGCTCGCCGTTGTGAAATCGCATGCCGCCCCCCCTTCCGTGGCGGCCAACACGCCGTCTTGGAGCGGCGCGAGGCTAGCTCCTTGTAATCCCTTGAGGGCATGGAAGTCCGCCGCCATGGCGGGAGCCGACAGCGCGACGGCCAAAGCACTACCTAACAATATGGATTTGTTCATTAATATTCCCTCCTCCTAATTAATGCCGAGTTGGGGCCGGGTATGACACCCCTTGGGGCCACACGCCGCTCGCCTCATCGGCGTATTCTAAGAATCAACAGGTTATGATGAGGCTGTCTTCCCCTCCCTGCCTCTGCTTGTCGCGTCCCTGTCAAGCAATATACCCTAGCCAGGAAACGTGCACAATCGTTTTGTCAATAATTTTATAAATTAACGAGGCCCGCAGCGGCTCCGAGTTAAGATACTGGCATTAAACTCACCACTGAAAATACTGCGTTCTTAACGTTCGCTTAACGGCGGGGCTCTAAAAAACGTATCGGCCGGCGGCCGTATGGCGAGAAGTAGGCCGACTGGGACGGCGAAGACCGTACCCACGCCGAACGGTAGGAATCGCCTAGATCGATGTCTCCAGGTAGTCTTTGTGCGGGAACAGCGGACTATAGGGGCCAGGTTCGATTTCTTTATGATATATTGGGATCATGCCCCGCCACCCGCGTGTTCACCTCGATGGAATACCCCTGCACATCGTGCAACGCGGTCACCACCGCGAGCCGTGCTTCTTTGGGGAAGAAGACTACTTTAGGTACCTGCACTGGCTTGGTGAGGCATTGAAGGAGACACGCTGTTCGCTACATGCCTATGCGCTCATGCCCAACCACGTGCACCTGCTCCTCACCCCCAAGAGAGCAGCGGCGGTACCGAAGCTCATCATCTCCTTGGGCCGGCGCTACGTGCAGTATATCAACCGGCAGTACCGGCGTACCGGCACGCTCTGGGAGAGCCGCTACAAGTCCTCACTCATCCAGGCGGAGACCACTCTCCTCACCGCCATGCGCTACATCGAACTGAACCCCGTTCGCGCGGCGATGGTGGACGATCCGGCGCACTACCGTTGGACCAGTTACCGGGCCAACGCCCTCGGACAAGTGTCGCCGCTGCTAATCCCTCATCGGGTCTACTTAGCACTGGAGGCGGGCGACCACGCACGGCGAGTGGCCTACCGCGGTTTGTCCCGGCCCCCTCTCGATGAGGAAACCCTCCGCGCCATACGGCTCGCGCTGAACCAAAGTCAGCCCTTGGGCAATGAGCGCTTCCATGCCAAGATCGAGCGCATGACGGGGCAGCGGCGCGAAGCGAGGCCCCGAGGCCGGCCGCGGCTAGAGCGTGATGTTGCTGAAGCCATCTAGGGGCAGGCAGAGTTGGGATTGTGAATAAGTATTGCGAGGCTGGCCCCTTTTGCGGCCCTTTTGTCCAGCTCCTTTCGTCCCGTGAGAACGGAGTAGACTAAGGACGATATTCCGTTTAGATACCTCCATGTGATACCGTTTAGATACCTCCATGTGATACCGTTTGAGTAATTCTTGGGAGGCGTCACGAATGCGTATGTTGCATATCATGTTACGAGTGGGGGATCTCGGCCGCTCATTGCAATTCTATACCGAGGTCCTCGGCATGAAGCTGTTGCGGCGGGCCGATTATTCCGAGGGCCGCTTTACCTTGGTCTATCTCGGTTACGGCGAGGAGCGCGACACGGCCGTCTTAGAGCTTACGCACAATTGGGACACCAACCGATACGATCCGGGAAACGCCTACGGGCATATCGCCATCGGCGTCGATGACGTGTACGCGGCTTGCGAGGCGATCCGCGGGCGCGGCGGCAAGATCGTGCGCGCCGCCGGGCCGATGAAAGGGGGTACGGCCGTGCTCGCCTTCGTGGAAGACCCCGACGGCTACAAGATCGAGCTGCTTAAGGATCCGGTGCGCCGCCCGATTACGGGATGACGCCGCAGGCGATGCGGGCGCCGCCCCCACCCCCTTCTCGGGCAGGTCGGAATAATTATCGCCACCCGCATGGATCATCAGTGAGCGTCCTTTTAGATCTTCCATCTTAGCCGTATAGCAATCGCCGCGCTTGTAGCCGATCCGCGTTCATCCACCGTGAGAACCGGGAGATCTCCCAGGTGGCCGTTACCGTTCGGACCTTCATGCTTGCCGGTCGCGGCGGGATCGTAATGATGACCCGCGGCGATGCCCGCCGCAATGCTACCGTCTTTTTGCGCTAACAGTCCTCGGTCCATGCAGCGGCGATTTCGGCGCTCGGGTTGACCTTGGGCCGCGACTTCCCGAGAATCACGCCCTCACGTCTCCATAAAGGCCAATGCAAAACGATAATCAAGACCTGGAGCCTCTCGTCCGCATCCGCGATCTCTGTTTCCGCCGTGGCGAGCGGGTCATCTTCGACCACATCAATTTATCCATGCCGCGCGGAAAGATCACGGCCATCATGGGACCGAGCGGCTGCGGTAAAACCACCCTGCTGCGCATGATCGGCGGTCAGCTCAAGCCCCTATCGGGGAGTGTGCGGGTCGACGGGCAGGAGGTCACGGCGTTATCGCGAGGAGCGTTGATGAGCTTACGCCAGCGCATGGGCATGCTGTTCCAGAGCGGCGCGCTCTTAACCGATCTCCCGGTGTTCGATAACGTGGCCTTCCCCTTACGCGAGCACACCCGGCTGCCCGAGCCGATGGTCCGCGATTTGGTGCTGATGAAGCTCGAGGCGGTGGGGCTACGGGGCGCACGCGATCTGATGCCGAGCGAGCTTTCGGGCGGCATGGCGCGCCGAGTCGCCCTAGCCAGGGCGATCGCGCTCGATCCCATGATCATCCTCTACGATGAGCCTTTTACCGGTCAGGATCCGATCTCCATGGGGGTCCTGTTGCGGCTCATCGAGCAGATGAATGAAGCCCTCGGCACGACCAGCGTCATCGTGTCGCACGATGTGCGCGAGACGGCATCGATCTCCGATTACATCTACGTGCTTTCCGGCGGAAAGATCATCGGTGAGGGCACGCCGGATCAACTCGATGTCAGCGACTCCGAATGGGTACGGCAATTCATGGACGCTCGCCCCGACGGCCCGGTGCGCTTCCACTACCCGGTGCGCGATATTGTCGAGGATTTATTGGCGGGAGGTGGCGAGTGATGAGCGCACTGCGCGCATTGGGCCGCTTCGGATTGCGCTTTTTCCAGCGCCTCGGGCGCGGACACATCTTTCTGCTATACACCCTCGGCGGGTTGCCGGCCACGCTTTATCGCTGGCGCTTACTCACCTCGCAGGTTTTTGCGCTCGGGGTACTGTCGCTGGTCATCATCGTGGTCTCAGGGCTTTTCGTCGGCATGGTGCTAGGGCTGCAAGGGTATAATACCCTGGTGGATTTCGGCGCCGAGGAGTCGCTCGGGATCTTGCTGGCGTTATCGCTGGTGCGCGAGCTAGGACCAGTGGTCTCGGCGCTGCTGTTCGCGGGCCGCGCCGGCTCGGCCTTGGCGGCCGAGATCGGGCTCATGAAAACCACCGAGCAGTTGGCGGCCATGGAGATGATGGCCGTCGATCCGCTGCACCGCGTGGTCGCGCCAAGGCTGCTCGCCGGGATCCTGGCCATGCCCTTGCTCGCGGCGATCTTCAGCGCGGTCGGCGTCTATGGGGGCTACTTCGTCGGCGTGGGATTGCTTGGCGTCGATGAGGGCGCCTTCTGGTCCCAGATGCAGTCGGCGGTTGATTTTCACGACGATATCCTGAACGGCGTCATCAAGAGTTTTATCTTCGGCATCGCGGTCACCTGGATTGCCGTATTCGAGGGCTATGATACGGTCCCCACCTCGCAAGGCATCAGCCGCGCGACGACTCGGACCGTGGTAAACTCCAGCCTCGCGGTGCTGGGGCTCGATTTCGTGCTCACCGCCTTGATGTTCGACTAAAGGGCTATTCATGATGCATTCAAAATGGATCGAAACCATCGTCGGAGCCTTTGTCGCGCTCGGCTTGGGGTCGCTGCTGGTACTCACCCTGCGAATAAGTAACTTGAGTCTCGCCAGTTTCGGCGCCGACAGCACCTACGAGATCCGCGCCATGTTCGACAATATCGGCGGGCTGAAGGTGCGTTCGCCGGTCAAGATGGCGGGTGTCACCGTAGGGCGCGTCAACGCCATTGAATTCGACTCAAAATCGTACACCGCGGTTGCCATAATACAGATCGACAAACAGTTTAATCAGATACCAACGGATACCGGCGCCAACGTCTACACGGCCGGGTTACTCGGTGAACAATACATCAGCCTTGCTCCCGGGGGCAGCGAAGAATTTCTCAAAGCCGGGGATGTGATCACGGACACGCAATCCGCCGTGGTCTTCGAACAAGTCATCGGTCAGTTTCTATACGGGAAAGCCGCCGAAAGCAGCAGCGGCGAGGACTCGAAAGAATAACCAGCCCGCATGCGCTTTTTGAAACGAGTCTGGCAGATCCTCCGCGCGCTCAGCGGAGATGACGCCTATGAGCGTTACTTAGCCCACTGGCGCGCCCGGCACGCGGCCGAGGAAACGGCGCCGATGACACGCGCCAAGTTTTTTAAAGCCGAAGTCGAGCGCAAGTGGAGCGGAGTGCGGCGTTGCTGTTAGGGAAGCTCTGCAAAAGTGTCGCGAGCAAGCGCAGATGCGCGAAGCCGCGGAGCGAGTCGCGAGACATATCAGGTAGATAGGCGAGCGACGAGCGAGCACGCGGCAAAGCAGATGGGCTGCGCAGTAACTTTTGCGAAGCTTCCTTAGCTAAAGAAAGACAGCGCCTCCTCCCCAAGGAACCACACCAGCGCAAAAGCGACGACGAAATAGAGCACCGTGGCGATCAACCAGCCGAAGGCCACGAAGACCATCAGCCCGTCCTGCTCCAGCTCGGCGACACACACAAAAAAAATGGCGAGCGCGGGGATCAAGTTGTTGAAGGGCAGACCGAAGGCGGGTATCGCCATCAACAAGCCGCCGGCCATGATCGTGAGCCCGCTGATCTGCCGGCCTTTCTCTCCGGTGACCCAATAGCTATAACGCGGTTTGGTAAACCGCCGGCACAGCCCCAGGATCTTCAAGCATATGCCGATTAAGACATCCCAGGTTTTGTGGCCGATGACGGTATTCCTAGCTCTTTCGGGCAGCATCGGCGTCGGATGACCCCGGAAAAGCTGCCAGCCTAAGGCGGCGAAGCTGAGCCCGCCGATCACGGACAAGGGGCCGAGCGTGAGCGGTTGCAGAAACGGCAACACCATGATGATGCAGATGAACGCAAAGGCGGCTTCTTCGATGGAGTCGAGCACCTGTCCCAAGGTAAGATTCTCTTCGCGGGCGCGTTCGGCACAGCGGTTAAGCGTTTCAACCAGCGTTGTGTAGTCTGACATTCATCAACTCCCTGGAACTAACCAAAAATAAGAAAGCACTACTCCTCCGAAAACGATCCGGTAATAAGCAAAGGCGCGAAAGCTATGATTTTTTACGAAATGAAGCAACGCCCTGACGGCAACGAGGCCGGAGATGAAGGCCGCGGTAAACCCAGTCCCGAATAGCAATAGATCGCCGTCCTGTAACAGATGCCAGTTGTTTACGCTCTCATAGAACGTCGCGGCGAACATGGTCGGGATCGCGAGAAAGAACGAAAATTCCGTCGCCGCCTGCCGCGATAGGCCGAACACCAATCCGCCTACGATCGTCGCCCCGGAACGCGAGGTGCCGGGGATCAAGGCCAGCACCTGGCAGCAGCCGATCTTGAGCGCCTCCGGCCAACACATATCCTCGACCGCATGCACCCTGGCCTCGCCCTTCGAGCGCTCGACCAGAAGGATCACGACTCCCCCCAGGATCAAAGCCGCGGCCACCGTGATCGGATTAAACAGGTGATCTTTGATGAATCGGTGCAGCAGCACAGCCAAGAAGGCCGCGGGGAGAAAAGCCAGCGCGAGGTTGCCGAGAAAACGCTGGGTGATGGCATTGTGCGTGATCCCGCGCGCCACCTCGACAAGCTTGGCGCGGTAATACCAGCATACGGCCAGGATGGCGCCCAATTGGATGACGATCACGAAGGTTTTTGCCCTCTCGCCGGTGAAGTCAAGCAGATCGCCGGCGATAATCAAATGGCCGGTGCTCGAGATGGGCAGGAATTCCGTGAGACCCTCGAGAGTGCCCAGGATCAAGGCGGGTAACAATAGCATCATATTCATCGTCGCCTGCGAAGCTTCTATGGGGTTTCGCGAATGATCGCGGATCAAACGTTATGCCAAGCGCCTATACTGGGCCGGTCATGTTACAGGGTATGGTGCATCGTTTTCCACGAATGGAAGCTTTCAGGCCACGTCGAGAGCACCGAATTATAAAGCCCTTCCTCCACGCGCAGCACTTTTCGGAATTCGTCTGCGCTTGGCGCATTGAAAGGAATGCGGATCTTTGTTATGGATCTCATCTAACTAGAATGCGATGGTTACGTGGAGGACGAACAATGACGAGTTTACTTGAACATGCTGTAAAAAAGGTGGCGGCTTTGCCCGACAATGAGCAAGATGCGATCGCAGCCCTGATCCTTGAAGCACTGGAAGATGAAACCCGCTGGGACAAGACTTTTGCGCGTACCTAAGATGCCTTAGCAAGGCTGGCTGCCGAAGCAATGGCGGAGGATCATGCGGGAAAGACCGAAGCACTTAATCCTGATAGACTGTGAAATCTCGCACTACGGCGAAGTTTCGCAAGGCATTTGCAGAATTGCCGGAATCGGTCCGAGAACAAGCGCGAGAAGCATACCTGCAGTTCATGCGCGATCCCTGGCATCCAAGTCTGCGCTTCAAGCCTATACATTCCAGCCTTCCCGTTTACTCGGCACGCGCCGGCAAGGGTTACCGTGCGGTGGGGACAGCGCGATGAAAATGGGGTTGTATGGTTCTGGATTGGCTCGCATGCGGACTATGACACGCTTTTATCCCATCTGTAATAGCGCAACCTTCACCCCAAGGGAGTCCTGTCCTGTCGCCCCTGCGGTTGCGCAATAAGTATCCTCGTCGCCTCCGGAATTCCTTTAAGCTATGGCACATCGTGGTCCGACCTTGAGCAACCAAAGGCGCACCAGCTCATGCTTAGCGTCGCTCATAAAGCACCCTGCCATGCTCGAAGATCTCGCTGTCTAGCGATGCCGGCCGTGCCGGTAACGCTCTGCTTCAGCGCGGGTCTTGACCAAGATGTCCTTCGGCACCTTGACACCGCGGAAACGTGATAGGCGCGGACGGCGCGCTCGGTTGGTGTTAGGTCGCTTGCGGACACGATCACCAACACATCCACATCACTGTCCTCGCTTGGCGTCCCCCAGGCGTGCGAGCCGAACAGAATGACCTCCTTGGGCTGGAATTCGGCCACCAGCCGGCCGGGTCAATTCATCGCACCCCGCGCCGCTCGGCATGACCAATTGTAAGTCGGCTGACCGCTAGCTAGATCTGCCCGCCGGCCGTTCCGGCGACATTCTCGAACACCGTGGCAAGGGGCAAATGGAGATTGACGCTCTCGAACGCCACCATGGCCTCAGCTTCAAAGGCATACAGCACCCAGTGATTGGAGAATCGAGTCGGAAGCCGTCAGGCTGTAACAGGCCGGCCCGATCAGCAAGAGATCACAGCTCAGAGGGCTGCCGGGTGGGTAATGACATTGCGTCTCCAACGGGGGCACGAGGACGAAGGGTTTGGGCAGGGCCACTCGCGTGGAATCACTGCTCGGCAGCATCGTCGAGGCGGGCTCGTACAGTTGATCGTACAACGGCCTGTACAGGCGCCGCAGCGCCCAGCCGAACGCCCCATGGAAGGTAGATCCCTTATAGGCGCTCAATTGCAGGGGCGTGATCGCGAGCAGATGAAATCGCAGCCAGATCCCGCTGAGACCGACGAGGGGAATTGGCTCTGCGTTTTCCGCGTATTCCGAGGGTAACTCCATGGCTGGAGCCTTCATACGCATCGTATTTTAGACGAATTCGGTACTAATAGATGATCGGAATGTCATGCCCGCAACTCCATGGCTGGAAGCCAACGTCATGGTGAGTGGGTTTCCCTGTGTCTCGATGCTGGTCATTTCCCCGTATCGCGTGCGGGGCAGGCTCTGGCCAGCATGAGGGGATCATGTAGTGACGGTTGCGACGATTTGTCTCGCATATCGGCACACCTATATAGCCCTCCGCGCTTGCAGTCGTGCGCTTGAATCCGCACACTGTACCGGAGCCGGTGGCCCATTCAAGTCGGTCATAATATGAAAAAACCCCAGCGCTCGATCGGTCTGACCCCGCTGGATAGTCTCCTGGTATTCGTCCCGATCGCCATCGCTCTGCGGTGGCTTCAAGCCGATCCCCTGTGGGTCTTTATCACCTCCTGTCTGGCCATTGTCCCGCTCGCGGGTTGGATGGGCAAGGCCACGGAACACTTGGCGGCGCGCCTGGGCGAAGGGATCGGCGGTCTTCTCAATGCCAGCTTCGGCAACGCCGCCGAGCTCATCATTGCCTTCTTCGCTCTCCGGGCCGGTCTCCATGACGTGGTCAAGGCCTCCATCACCGGCTCGATCATCGGCAACATCCTCCTGGTGTTGGGGCTAAGCATGGTCGCGGGCGGTGTGCGCTTTCCGATCCAAGCGTTCAACCGCACCGCGGCGTCGATGGGCGCGAGTCTCTTGCTTTTGAGCGCCATCGGCCTCGTCATCCCGGCGCTTTCACCTCTTCGCGGCCGGGGCCGGCACTGAAGTGGAACGTGGGCTGAGCTTGGAGATCGCGATCGTTTTGTTTGTCACCTACGGGCTGAGCCTGGTGTTCTCGCTCCACACCCACCGGCATCTTTATGTCGGGGCCGCGGGCGAAGAGGTCAATGCGGGCGAAGCCGGCGCGCATTGGGGACAAGGCCGCGCGATCGCGGTGCTGCTCATCTCATCCGCGCTGGTCGCCGTCATGGCCGAGATCCTGGTTCATAGCGTCGAACACGCCGCCCGGACCTTGGGCATGACGGAAGTGTTCGTGGGCGTGATCCTGGTGGCCATCATCGGCAACGCCGCCGAGCACAGCACGGCGGTCGTCGTGGCAATGAAGGGGAAGATGGACCTCGCCATCAACATCGCGGTGGGATCGAGCCTGCAGATTGCGCTTTTCGTGGCCCCGGTGCTGCTCTTCGTCAGTTATGCCTTCGGCGCCCCGATGGATCTGGTCTTCACGCCCTTCGAGGTCATCGCGATCGTGCTCGCCGTCTTGGTGGTCAGCCGTATCGCCGACGACGGCGAGTGCAATTGGATGGAGGGCGTACAGCTCTTAGCGGTCTATTTGATCCTCGGCATGGCCTTTTATTTCTTACCTGATTAGAAGCCCGCGTGCGCCATCGATTGAAACGCTTCGTTTTGCGGCGCTCGCCGAAAGCCGGGCTGCCCCCTGGCACCTTGGTGCACATCGGGGAGCACACCAGGGAAATGACGCGCATCTCGATCCTCGACTTCGATGACGGCGCGCTGCGCGAACAGGACGCGCAGGGGTCCTCCGAGTGCCGCGCATACAAGGAGTCGCCGAGCATCAGTTGGATCAACGTCGATAGCGTCCACGACGTCGAGCTGTTACGTGAATTCGGCCAGGATTTCGGTCTCCATCCGCTGGTCCTCGAAGACATCGTCAACACCGACCAGCGCCCTAAGCTCGAAGATTACGGCGAGTACCTCTATATTGTGGTCAAGATGCTGTCATATCAAGGCGAGGCGCTTAGCGTCGAACAGGTGAGTTTAGTATTAGGCGCCTCCTGGGTGCTCTCCTTTCAAGAACAAGGTAAGCCCGGCGATGTCTTCGATCCGATCCGTACGCGCATCAGAAGCGGGGCCGGAAAGACCCGCAAGCGCGGCGCCGATTTCCTGGCCTATAGCCTCATCGACGCCATCGTCGACAACTATTTCGTGATCCTGGAACGCGTCGGGGATCGGATCGAGGCGCTTGAAGACGCACTGTTGCCGAATCCGAGCCAGGTGACCGTCGCGGCGATCCACCACCTGCGGCGGGAGATGATCTTCCTGCGCCGATCGGTGTGGCCGCTGCGCGAAATGTTGAGCGTCTTGCAACGCGGGGAATCCAAGCTGGTACAGCCGGGCACCCAGGTGTATTTAAGGGACGTCTACGACCACACCATTCAGGTGATCGATACCATCGAGAACCTGAGAGACGTGCTGCAAGGAATGCTCGAGATTTATCTTTCGAGCGTGAACCAGCGCATGACCGAGGTGATGAAAGTGTTGACCGTCATCTCCACGATCTTTATTCCCTTGACCTTTATCGTCGGCGTCTACGGAATGAATTTCGAATATTTCCCCGAGCTAAAATGGCGCTGGGGCTATCCCGCATTGTGGGGCATTATGATCAGCATCGTCGCCCTGATGCTGGCCTACTTCAAACGCAAGAAATGGCTATAGAACCTGATGAATAACGA
Organism: Pseudomonadota bacterium; assembly: GCA_030859565.1. NCBI lineage: Bacteria > Pseudomonadati > Pseudomonadota > Pseudomonadota bacterium. The sequence goes on along the minus strand of JALZJW010000056.1, from coordinate 4,238 downwards.
CCCGCAAATCCCTCCGCTTCCTCTCCGGCTCGGAGCCGGCGGGCTGGTGCCGTTTATCGTCCTCGCGGGCAGTTTGTGGGCGGCGCCTCTCGACTACCGGCCGCTGCTTCTCGGTTGGCTCAGCACCTATGCCGCCGTGATCTTGAGTTTTATCGGCGCGCTGCACTGGGGCATCGCGATGGTCCACCGCCATATGACTGAAAGCAATCGCGCGCTGTTCATGACCTGGAGCGTGGTGCCGGCGATCGCCGCTTGGGTGGCGCTATTGCTCCCGGAAACCACCCGCTTCATGGTGCTCGCGGCAGCCTTCGCGGCTAACTACGCGATGGATCGCGAACTCGTGCGCCGCTATTCGATCACGCCCTGGTTTCTTAGGCTCCGCGGCGGGCTCACCGCGGTCGTCGTGCCGTGCTTGTTGCTGGCGGCATTGCGTGCGTTTCTCCCATGAGCGCTCAAGGCATCATCGGCAGCCGCTCGCAGGCCGTTTCGATCCAGTCCTCGACCAATCGATTGATCTCGACCGCGCCTTTCCCGTTGGACTCGATCATCGGACCGATCACGACGTCGATGACGCCCGGTTTCTTCTGTAGCCGGCCGCGCGGCCAAAACACCCCGGCGTTATGCGCGACCGGCACCACCGGGTAGCCGGTCTTGGCGGCAAGATAGGCGCCGCCGATCTCATAGCTTACCCGCTGGCCTGGGGCCACGCGCGTACCTTCCGGGAAAATGGTGATCCAAAGGCCCCTTTGCAAACGGTCTCGGCCTTGCTCGACCACTTGCCGCAGCGCACGGCGGACCGCTTTTCGATCAATGGCAATCGGCTTGAGTGTGGCGAGTCCCCAGCCGAAGAGCGGCAACCACAAGAGATCGCGTTTCAGCACCCAGACATGCGGCGGAAAGAATTTTTGCAAAGCAAAGGTCTCCCAGGCGGATTGGTGCTTGCACATGATGATCGCCGGGCCGCCGGGAATGTTTTCCATGCCCGTCACCCGCCAGCGCAGACCGCAGCATGTGGCGAGCCACCAGACGTTGAGATGGGCCCACAGCGTCACGATGCGGTAACGCGGGTGGTAAGGCAGGGGCCACACCACGAGCGAGATAGGCGCAAACACGATGAGTGAGACGAAAAGCCCGAAGTAGAAAACGATCGATCGGGAGAGATTCATTGGCGGATTTTCTAGACCAGCACGACCAATACCAGGAACGCGACCCTAAGCTAATTATTGCGCACTTTGCTGTTCGGACCGTCAAAATATCTATCTTTCGCTGCACCTGTGCTACCGGTGCCGGACCCATAGACCATCGCAGGTAACCGTTTTTACAGTCATTTGCGGCCGGACCGATCCTGACTTGCGGGATTGGCGCGCGAATTGCGGAATCCGACGGCTGGCGCAAACGCGGTTTTCAATAGCTATCAACTACATGACCCACTTACGCGATAACGGATTATTGCCTTATAGTTACGACCCCGGCCTCGTTGCGATCTCGGTGCTGATCGCGGTCCTAGCCTCGCTATGAACGTTTCGCACCTGAGCATCGCAGTCCTGATCCTGGGGACCTTTACGATCCTGATCCTGGGCCTGGTTCTGCTCATCGCCTTGGGCAATAAGCGCCGCGAAGCCTTGTTGCGCCATTATGATCTTATCCTGAATAATGGGCTCGATTGTGTCATTACCTTGGATCACGAGGGCCGTGTCATCGAGTTTAATCCCGCCGCCGAGAAGACCTTTGGCTACCCAAAGGCCGATGTCCTCGGCAAGAATCTGGCGGAGCTCATCATCCCGCCCGCCATGCCTGAGGAGCACCGATGCTGCGGCATCACCCATTGTGTGGCGACGGGCGAGGAGGGGGTGCTCGGTCGGCGCATCGAGATCACGGCGCTGCGTGCCGATGGGTCGGAGTTTCCGGTGGAGCTGGCCGTGACCCGCATCCTCCTCGATGGTCTCCCGCTCTTTTCCGCCCATCTGCGAGACATCACCGATCGGCGGGCCGCAGAGAATTCCTTACGTGCAGCGCGCGGCCGGCTGGACCACCTGTTGGCGTCCAGCCCCTCAATCATCTACAGTACTGGGGCGGCCGATCATCGGTGCACGTTCGTCAGCCGAAACCTCCTGGAGACCATGGGCTATGCGCCTGAAGAAATGATTGCCGATCCCGAGTTTTGGTTCGCGCATCTCCACCCCGAGGACCGCGCTCCGGTGCAGGCCCATTTCGCGCGGGAAGGGGTGCCCGAAAACGGTGCGATCGAGTACCGATTCCGGCATTCCGATGGCAGCTACCGCTGGTTCCATGATAGCTACCGCTTGGTGAGAGACGAGGCGGGGCACCCGGCCGAGGTCGTCGGTTCCTGGACGGACATTACGGCGCGCAAGGCGGCCGAGGAAGCGTCGTCCTCGCGTGAGGAGAGGATCCACTACCTCGCCTACCACGACGCGTTGACAGATCTCCCCAACCGCTCACTGCTCCTGGACCGGCTGAGCCAGGCGCTCGCCCAAGCCGAGCGGGAAAACACCCAGGTCGCGGTGCTCTTCACGGACCTCGACCGCTTCAAGATGGTCAACGACACGCTGGGCCACCCGGCCGGCGATGAGCTGCTGCGCCAGGTGGCCCTACGCTTGCGCTCGGTGCTGCGCGAGGGCGACACGCTTGCTCGCCTGAGCGGGGATGAGTTCGTCATCCTCCTGCCGCGGATCTCCGGGGCGCGCGATGTCGCCCGGGTCGCGGCCAAGTCCTTAGGCATGGTGACCGCACCCTTCACGGTGTTGGGGCACGAGCTGCACATATCGAGCACTATCGGCGTGAGCCTGTTTCCCAAGGACGGCGCTGATCCGGAGACCTTGATAAAGCACGCCGATACCGCCCTCTACCAGGCCAAGGATCGGGGTCGCAATCGGTACCAGTTCTTCGACGCGCGCATGAATGCGCACGCCCAGAAACGCCTGTTAGTCGAAAACGGATTGCGGCACGCGATCGAGCGGGGGGAATTTGTCCTGCACTATCAGCCACAGATCGACCTTCAAACGGACGCGGTTACCGGCGTTGAAGCCCTTATCCGCTGGCATCCCGAGCGGAGGATAGTGCTGCCGGGTGAGTTTATCCCGATTGCCGAGGAGACCGGGCTCATCACCGAGATCGGCGAATGGGTCCTGCACACCGCCTGCCGGCAAGCGAGGGAATGGGAGGCGGCCGGTCTACCACCGGTGCGGACGGCGGTAAACCTCTCGATCCACCAGCTCCGGCGGGGAGGGTTCCCGGCGCGGGTTCGGGCGATCCTGCGAGAGACCGAGTTGGCGCCGCAACGCCTCGAGCTCGAGATCACCGAATCGAGCCTGATGGTCGACCCCGAGCAGATCATCAAGACATTGCACGAGTTGCGCGGTATGGGTATTCAGCTCGCGATGGATGACTTCGGCGCCGGATATTCGAGCCTCGCCTACCTCAAGCGCCTGCCGCTCGACCGGATCAAGATCGACCGATCCTTCGTGCGCGACATCCCCGAGGACCCCGACGACGTGGCGATCGTGCAGGCGATCCTAGCGATGGCGAAGCAGCTTAAAATCCGCGTGGTGGCGGAAGGCGTGGAGACGCCCGCGCAGGTCCGGTTCCTCCGCGATCACCGCTGCGAGGAGGCGCAAGGCTACGCCTTCAGCCGGCCGCTCCCGGCCGAGGCCTGCGCCGACTTCCTAGCAAAGACGCCGCTGTACGCGGTAGCAAGCCGGTGAAGCTAGACGCACACGCTGCGCCCGGCGCCACGCACCACATCCGGACTGGGGCGGCTATTCATGGGCATCCGTTAATCGAGAAGCACGCCGCGCTTTTCAGTCTTCAAGCAGCTCAATCGGAACCTTATAAGGAACGCCCGGCTGTTCGCGCACGAACCGCGGGACCATATAGCCCGGGAGGCGGGAGCGCAGCCCCGCCATAAGCGCAACGGCATGGGCGCGCGGCGTGTCGTAGTGCGCGGCCCCTTGCACGCGGTCGAGAAGGTGCAGGTAATAGGGCAGGATGCCGGCCGCCACGAGCCGACCGCTGAGATCGACGAGGGCCGGGAGCGTGTCGTTGACGCCGCGTAGCAGCACGGACTGGTTGAGGAGGATGGCGCCAAGCGTGTGCAGCCGCTGCATGGCTTCGCTGACCTCCTCATCGATCTCCGCACCGTGGTTGGCGTGGACCACGATCACGGTGCGAAGACGCGTTGCGCCCAGCCATGCCAGAAGCCGATCGTCGATGCGCTCGGG
>JALZJW010000055.1 GCA_030859565.1 Pseudomonadota bacterium | reverse complement strand
GTCATGGGCACTTCGCTCTATCTCCGCGACCATGCCTTTTTGAAGGCCTATTCAAAAATCCCCGCATGATGTACTTTGTCAAATGCAAAGAAGTCACGGCGGAAGACTCTATACCTTGCTCACGACCGTCATGGCACCCCTCTGCTGCGTCTCCCGTGCCTCGACCCGACCCCGATCGACCCGACGCTACGGCCTGTGCCGCTGCGGGACGTACCAGCGGATTCGCGCATTCAATCGTTTCGGAGTTCGCCCATGTCCCTGACCATCGACCCCTGGTCCTTCCCCGCGGCCGAGCTTGACCCCAAAGGGGAGGGGGAAAAGTCCATCGTGCTGGGCGGCGGCTGCTTCTGGTGCGTGGAGGCCGTGTTCAAGGAGCTGGACGGGGTGACGAACGTCCGCCCGGGCTATGCCGGTGGCACCGCGGCGACGGCGGACTACAAGACCGTCTGCACCGGCCGCACGGACCACGCCGAGGTGGTGGAAGTGGTCTACGACGCAGGCCGCATCGGCCTCGGCGAGATCCTGAAGGTGTTCTTCGCCATCGCCCATGATCCGACCCAGGTGGACCACCAGGGCAACGATGTGGGCCGGCAATACCGCTCGGCGATCTTCTATGCCGACGATATGCAGCGCGAGGTGGCCGAACTCTACATGGACCAGATCGAGCGCGCGGGCGTGTTCGATGCGCCGCTCGCCACCGAGCTTGTGCCGCTGGAGGCGTTTTACGTCGCCGAGGACTATCACCACGACTACGCGGCGCGGAACCCGGATCAGCCCTATATCCACGCCGTGGCCCAGCCCAAGATCGAGACGATTCAGGCGTATAAGGAGCATCAGGACGAGGAGGTGCAGTAATGGCCGCACATTCCGGCTCGGGATTTGATTTGGTCCCTCCGTCCCCGGAGCAGCGCAAGCTGTTAGAAGCGGATCTGACGGCCGAAGAAGCCAATGTGCTGCTCCGTCACGCCACGGAGGCGCCGTTCTGTGGCGCATTCCTGGACGAGAAGCGTCCGGGGGTCTTCACCTGCCGGCTCTGCGGCCTGCCACTGTTCCTGGGCGGGCAAAAGTTCGAAAGCGGCACCGGCTGGCCGAGCTTCACGGCGCCCTTCGACGACGATCACTTGCGTGAAGAGCGTGACTCAAGTTACGGCATGGCGCGTACGGAGCTTCTCTGCGCCCGCTGCGGCAGCCACCAGGGGCACGTGTTCCCCGACGGCCCGCCGCCCACGGGCCTGCGCTACTGCATCAACTCCGTGTCTCTGGACTTTACGCCCGAGGGCGAGCCGCTGCCCGACAAGCTCGGCCGTGGTGCCCCGGAGGGCGAGCCCTGGCAAGGGGGATAGGCTGCGTGGCGGATTGCGCTCCACGCCATGCATGCCTCGCCGCGCGACTCACCTAGAGAGCCTCGAGGCTCGGGCGTCACCGGCGAGTGAGCGCTGACGCGGTCAAAGTGGCTTTCCAGCAGGAGACATAAAGATGGCGAAGACGGAAACGGCGATTCTCGCGGGCGGGTGCTTTTGGGGCACGCAGGACTTGATCCGCAAACTGCCGGGCGTAACGGCCACGCGCGTAGGCTACAGCGGCGGCGACGTTCCGAATGCTACATACCGCAATCACGGTTCGCACGCGGAAGCGATCGAAGTGGTCTTCGAGCCGGCCAAGCTCTCTTACCGGGAGCTTCTCGAGTTCTTCTTCCAGATCCATGACCCGACGACCAAGAACCGGCAGGGCAACGATATCGGCACATCATATCGCTCCGGCATCTACTACCTGTCGGACGAGCAGCGCCGAGTCGCCGAGAAGACGGTCGCCGACGTGAACGCCTCCGGCCTCTGGCCGGACCCCGTCGTTACCGAGGTGCGGCCGGCCGGTCCGTTCTGGGAGGCCGAGCCGGAGCATCAGGATTACCTGCTGCGTTATCCCGGCGGCTACACGTGCCACTATCCGCGGCCGGACTGGAAGCTGCCGCGGCGCGCGAACGCACGGACGGCTTGACGAATGAGCTCGGCCAAGCGCGAGCAGCCGACGGTGCTGCGTTGGGATGACGTCGTCGAGCTCGTCCGTCGCGGTAACGTCGCGCCGCCGCCGCGCGTCACCTTTCCATTCCCGCAGAAAGGCAGGCCAGCCGGAGCTCATGCCGATGTGGGGGCCGGACAGAGTGCCAACCTCGTTTCTCATACGAGCGCGGCCAAGCTGTTAGGCGACTTGGTGTCGGGCGTCTCGGCGATCGCGGCACCAGTGCAGGAATGGGCAGCGGCGCACGAGCGGCCGTCGTGATTGTAGGTCGCTGGGACAGGTTCTTGCCACGGAGGGTAGGCGACATTTCGATGTCGATCGCCGACTTCGTGCGAATGCACGCCGCGGGATTCGAGGAGGGAGGAAGCCCAGCATGACGGGACGCTACCTAGAGGAGTTCGCGCCGGGGCAGAAGTTCGCCTCCGGGCAGTTGAAGGTCGATCGCGAGCGAATCAAATCCTTCGCCGCCGAATTCGATCCCCAGCCGTTTCACCTCAACGAAGAGGCCGCCCGAGGGTCAGTTTTCAAGGGCTTGGCCGCGAGCGGCTGGCATACTGCGGCGATGACCATGCGTCTGCTCGTGGAGAGCGAGCTGAAGCCCGTGGGTGGCATCGTCGGCGTCGGATTCGACGAATTTCGCTGGCCGAACCCCGCACGACCGGACGATACCTTGCATCTAGACATCGAAGTGCTCGAGGTACGGCCTTCCAAGTCGCGCCCCGATCAAGGCGTCATCAAGGTGAAGACCACGACGCTGAATCAGAACAACGAGCCGGTGCAGGTCTCCGTGGGAAACCTCATCGTCCGGCGTCGGCTCGCTTCGACGGGCTGAGAAGCCAGATCCGCGGTGGCGCAGCGTGGACCCGGCACCGGACGAGCTCTCTTCCTCGGCAGCGGTGAGTGAAAACGCGCTGCTGCTCGACGAGCGCCTACCGCTCCTCATGGTCCAGCACAGGCCTTCTTAGGCGGAGGCTCCACCTGGGCGGAGCCGCCGTGGATTTCGCAAAGGTTGTGCGCAAAGCGCTTGGAGTAGAAGCAAATGAGGCCAGTCGCGAGGACCTGGTAGCTTTGAAGCGCCATGAAGACTGGGTCGCGCGTGAGGATAGCGTAGGTAAGCAAGAGAACTGCAGCCACCACCCAGATGGCATAGGCACCAAAGCTTATGCCTGCAGAACACTTCTCACGAACGAGGTGGGTGATCTGCGGTAGATACGCAACGATCACGAGGGCTGTACCGACATACCCGAACCAGTGGATCGACATCGTGCCTCCCGAGGGGTTGCGGACGCCACGTCCGATCTCCTCGATCGACAGACTATACTACGAATTCGACTGCTCTCTTCCTCCCACGGCTGCGTGAAGGGTTCTCGACAGAAGGACCAGAGCATTCCGGCGCACCGAGACCGCCAGGCAACGTGGTGAATGTACCCCTTGCGGGCCGTGTCAGCCGTTTACCCGCTTCGCGGCGTCCGGAAACTGGTCGCGGACCAGATTGAGCTCGATCCCGTGCTCCAAGAGTGCCTTCAAGCCGGCCAGGACGATCGTGAAGCCGGGGGATAGGGATTTCAAGCGGCCACTTCGAGGTATCGCGTGGGCTTCCCTGCCCTTCCCGCACGCAGCGCCTGTCCCAGTACCAGAACGGCTTCGCGGAGCGCTCGCCGTTGACTCGGCGCCGGATGAGGCTCGCGACATACGTCCCCCCTTGGATCGCGACCTGTGCAACGCCGGAAGCAACTCCGGCGTGTGTGTCGCGAATTACAAATTCTAGGAAAAATTCCATGCTGATTTCAGTCTTGTGAATCATAGCCAAGCTGCTTAGGTAGTGGCATGCGAGAGCGACAAACAAGATCTACCGCATCCGGGAGTTACCGGATGTTGTAGACTCGCAGTTTATTCCAGTATTAGATTCAACAGGGCTGTTCTTGGACCAGGAAGGATTCGGGGTTTCTGCTCAACCATTCCTTCGTAGCGTCTATACGGGGTCGCGCGTGACACGCCGCAAATGCATGGATGGATTTGGTGCGACATTAAACCTTTCCGCGTTTGGCCGCGGAACTCGGCAAGCAGGCCGCGCGCGGCATGATCCTGGACGGCGAGATCGTGGCCTTCGCCGAGTGATACTCAAGCGATATTGAAGGGTTTCGAAAACATAACCACCTCTCACGTCGAATCTTTAGCTTCCCTAGCCAGGTACTCGACTTTGTAACGTGCTGGGCGAACGTGAATTTTTTGCAGAACGAATTTTCTTGCGTGACGAAATTTATTCATTCCATATCGCAAAAAACACGTTAACTGATTGATTTGATGGCGCGCCCGGAGGGACTCGAACCCCCGACCCCCTGATTCGAAGCCAGGTACTCTATCCAACTGAGCTACGGGCGCACGGATTGGTCTAGGCGATGACGTTACCGCAAGGCTTCGGCAGCAGGCGATAACGAGGCAAGTATACGATTATCCATGTTCCCGGCCAATATCACGATGTCCTAGCTTTAGCGGGTAACGTACAATTGCGATACTTGAATCGACACTGTGTGATATTACCCAGGCCCGATCGTTGTTACGCCGGAGGTCAGAACATGAACCAACTTTTTCGCACCAAACCGACGACCGTACACGACTTTGCCGAGAGCGGCCTCAAGCGATGTCTTACCGCGTTCGATCTCACCTTGCTCGGTATCGGCGCCATCATTGGCGCCGGCATCTTCGTGCTGACCGGACGGGCCGCGGCCACCGACGCAGGGCCGGCTATCGTTCTATCGTTCGTGATCGCCGGGATTGCCTGCACCTGCGCGGCACTCGCCTACGCCGAGCTCGCCTCTAGCGTCGGTGGCGCCGGCTCGGCTTACGCTTACGGTTATGCCGGGCTCGGGGAGTTCCCGGCTTGGGTCATCGGATGGATGCTGATCCTCGAGTATACGGTCGCGATTTCCACCGTCGCGGTCGGTTGGTCGGGGTATTTCAACAACGGGCTGCAGGTGTTATTCGGCGCCGGTCTCGTGGAAACTCTGCTGCATGGTCCGTGGGAGAAGACCAGCGGCGGGGGAACCGGGATCGTCAACTTGCCGGCGCTCGCCATTGTCGCCACGCTCGGCGTGCTGCTCGCCAGGGGCGCTAAGATCAGCGCCCAGTTCAACGCGGCGATGGTATTCGTGAAGATCGCGGCCATCCTGTTATTTCTCGCGGTTGCGATCGGCCACCTTGAGCCATCCAACTGGAGCCCGTTCATCCCCGCGCCGGTCACCGACCCCGACGGGGCTACGCACTTCGGATGGCCGGGTGTGCTGACCGGCGCGGCCACCATCTTTTTCGCCTATATCGGTTTTGACGCGGTATCGACCGCCGCCGAGGAGTGCGAGAACCCGCAGCGCGATCTGCCGATCGGTATTATCGGCTCGCTCGCGGTTTGCACCGTGCTGTACATTGCCGTATCCGGGGTGTTGACCGGCATCGTGCCCTACGCCGAGCTTAAGACCGCCTCGCCGGTGGCCAGCGCGCTGCTCAAGGTTGGCGAAGAGTGGGCGGCCGGTCTGGTTGCGTTCGGCGCCATCGCCGGCCTCACCACGGTCATGCTGGTGCTTTATTTCGCCATCACGCGGATCCTGTTCGCGATCTCGCGCGATGGACTGCTGCCGCCCTTCTTCTCGCACATCAGCGAGCTGACCAAGAGCCCGGTGCGCGTCATCGTCATGATAGGGGCGATCATGTGCGGCCTCGCGGGCTTCCTGCCGCTCGACCAGCTCGCGGAATTGACGAACATCGGCACCTTGGGCGCGTTCGTGGTGGTGTGCGCCGGAGTCATCACATTGCGCCGCACGCAACCGGACCTGGCGCGAGGATTTCGCACGCCCTTTGGCCCCGTTATCCCCCTGCTCGGTATCGGCTTTTGCCTGTGGCTCATGGCCAGTCTGAGGGTTGAAACTTGGCAAGCCTTCGGGGTGTGGTTGATCGCGGGATTGGTCGTCTACTTCAGCTACTCGATGCGTCACAGTAAATTAGCAGGGGTGACAACACGACCCTAGCTTAAGGTGGGATCAGCGCGCGCCGGCGCCACGCGAGTGAAATTCGACCTTCACGTCTCATCGGGTTCTTGGGTTGCAAACGAGATGTTGATCAGGCGCAAGCGGCGCGCCGCATCCAGAACCGTCACCACCGCTTGATGCGTGGCCTTGGCATCCGCGCTGATGACGATCGTCGGGTTTTTCATGCCTTTCGCGGCTTTGCCAAGCGCTTGCTCGATCGTGGCGAGCTTGGCATCGACCAAAAGCTCTCCGTTTACATTACAGTGACCGTCGGCGTCTAAAGTGACCTCGATCGCCTTATCTCGATCACGTTCCTCGTTTGTCGCTGCTTCGGGCAGGGTTAACGACAGTTGCGATTTCACGACAAAGGTCGTTGAAACCATGAAGAAGATGACGAGAAAAAGCAGTACATCGATTAACGAGATGAGATTGATTTCAACGTCATCTGGACGCGAACGTTTCAGCTTCATCGCCCCATCCCCAGGTAATTGAGATCCGCGCCTTCCCGATTGCCATGGATCACCTCGACAAGTTTCAATGCCTCTTGCTCCATGGTGACGACGAGCGCATCGATTCGCCCGCGCAAATACCGGTAAGCCATCAGCGCCGGGATCGCTACCATCAACCCGGCCGCCGTGGTGATCAACGCTTCGGCAATGCCACCGGAGACCACACCCGGATCGCTCACACCGTGTTCGCTGATGGCTGAAAACGCCCGGATCATACCGGTCACCGTGCCCAGCAAGCCGAGCAAGGGGCTCACGGCGGCGATGGTGCCGAGCGTATTGAGATACCGTTCCAAGTCATGCACGACGTGGCGGCCTACGTCTTCTATGCTTTCTTTCATTACTTGCCGGTCATGGCGCAAGTGCATGAGGCCCGCCGCAAGGATACGCCCAAGGGGCGAATGCTTCTTTAAGCTCTGAATACGCTTAGCATCCAAATGGCCGTGCTTAAACCATTGCCACACCTGCGCGACCAGGTTAGGGGGGGTCACGCGTTTTGTCTGTAAGGTCCACAAACGCTCAGCCACGATCGCGAGCGCGACCACCGAGCACGCAATGATGGGCGCCATCACCCAGCCACCCGCTTTGATCAACTCAAACACGTTACTCTTATCCCCCGCTGAGTTCAGGTATAATGCTAAAAGACAATATCAGATTAACGCAGATTAACGCGATCCCGGCGAAGTAGCTTCAGTCACAGTGAAACATGATGAGGGCCCTTATAAAACGCGGTTTCGTGCTCCTGTTACTCGTCGTTTCCCTCGGCGCTTGTCAAAACTTTTCACGCATTTCGATCGACAGCCTGCTTGGCGAAATCCGTGACCCCCCTGCGCCGCCGGACGTTGCACAACAGCAAGCTCCGGCCACCCCCGAGCCGCCGGTGCGCCAAGACACCTTTATCCTGGCGGACGACTCTGACGTCATCGGGGAATTGTATGTCATTACCGCACGTGAAGAAGATACCTTTGTCGATCTCGCGCGCAAGTACGACCTCGGATACAACGAGCTCCGCGATGCCAACCCCGGCGTCGATCCTTGGCTTCCGAAGGAAGGTACGCATGTGATCTTACCCGCACGCCATATCCTGCCCGACGCCCCGCGCGAAGGCGTCGTGCTTAATCTTTCGGCCTTGCGTTTGTTTTTCTTTCCGAAGCGCAAACCCGCGGAGCCGCGGATCGTCGTCACCCATCCCATCGGTATCGGTCGTGAGGATTGGCCGACGCCGCAAGGCGCGACGACCGTTGTACGCAAAGTCGCCAAACCGAGTTGGCACGTCCCCGCATCGATTCGCGCCGAACACGCGGCGAAAGGCGATCCCTTGCCCGCGGTGGTACCGCCCGGGCCGGACAACCCATTGGGTGAGTTTGCCCTGCGGCTCGGGTTTGAGAGTTATCTGATTCACGGGACGAATAAACCCGCCGGAATCGGTATGCGCGTAAGCCACGGCTGCATTCAACTGTTCCCCGAAGACATTGATACCCTGTACAAAGACATACCGATCGGTACTCCGGTGCGGATCGTGAACCAGCCGTATCTCGCGGGTTGGCGCGATGGAATCCTATATGTTGAAGCGCATAAACCCCTGGACCCGAAGCGCGGCGTGGCCGCTCTCCAAGAACAACTGCGAACCCGGCTCGACAAGATAGCGTCCGAGCGCGGGGTTATCGATTGGCCGCGGATCGACAAGCTGGTCGATCTCGGCCGCGGTCTTCCTTTACCGGTCGAACGCAATCAGCCCGATATCGGGAGCGCCCTCACAGCCATTCCGGCGTGGGCGGCTGCGCAACCAATCCAGACGGCCCCAGCCATCGTCCCGAGCCGTCCATGGTACGTCCAGGCGGGAAGCTTTAAGAATCAGCACACCGCCCGCCGCGTATCCGCGATCATCGCGCACCTAGGCCCGCCGATCCCCGCCCGAGCCGTGGCTAACCGGGGCTATCACCAAGTCTTAGCCGGTCCCTTTGACAGCCGGGCGGAAGCCGAAGCCAACGCGAGACGCATCGAAGCAAGCCTCGGCACAGAGACTCTCGTGGTCGACCCGGGTATTTAGCCGCACCCGCACTTTTCTTACGCATCGTGTGGCGGATCAGCGCCGGCGCTAGAATTTCGAAAACGACCCTAGGAGTACAGCGAATGAAATTGCACCTCATGTTCTTAGTTGGATTACTCGCCGGCCAAACGGCATCGGGTGGCGCTCCGGATCACGGCGCTCATGACGACGGGCAAGCAGCGACCCACCATGGCCACCACGATTCGGCGCATGGCGCCGGCAACCGGGCGGTAGGACAACCGGGACATCCAGATCGCATCGACCGGAGCATCGCAGTAATCGCCTCCGACACGATGCGCTACGACCCGCCGGAGATTACAGTCAGGCCCGGTGAAACCATCCGCTTCGAGGTAAAAAACGACGGGAAGTTACGCCACGAGTTCACGATCGGCGATGCAACAGAGCAGCGCGCGCACTCGGAGATGATGAAGCGCGATCCCGACATGGTCCACGATGATGCGAATACGATCACCCTCGAAGCCGGCGAAAGGAAAACTCTCGTTTGGCAGTTCGGCGAGGCGGGCGAGCTCGAAATCGGTTGCCACGTTCCAGGTCACTACGAAGCCGGAATGCTCGCGCGCGTGCGGGTGATCGCCTCTAACAACTCTCAGTGAAGCGGCGCGGGCGGTTTGAATAAGGTGACGAAATTGCGAGTCGTCGCCGCGAATACTTCCTGTGCCGGTATCCCCTTCAACTCGGCGATATATTCCGCAACATAGCGTACGTACGCCGGTTGATTGCTCTTGCCACGATGCGGTACGGGCGCCAGATAGGGGGCATCGGTCTCCACGAGCATTCGTTCGAGCGGCATGCGCCGGGCGACTTCTTGGACGGACTTGGCATTCCGGAAAGTCACGATCCCCGAGAACGAAACATAGAAGCCGAGATCCATTGCTCGCTGAGCGGTTTCCCACGTATCGACGAAACAATGCATCACACCGCCCGCGGCATGAGCGCCGTCTTGGTGCAGGACCTTGAGCACATCCTCGGTGGCCTCGCGGTTGTGAATGATGAGCGGTTTGCGCAGCGCCTTTGCAACCGCGATATGGGTTCTGAACCGATCGCGCTGCCACGCGAGATCGCCCTCACTGCGATAGTAATCCAATCCCGTCTCCCCGATGGCGATAACACAAGGGTCGGCCGCGAGCGCCGCCAGTTCGTCGAACCCCGGTTCGATCGTGGCCGCGGTATTGGGGTGCATGCCGACCGAGGCAAAGACTCCCTGATGGGTTTTTGCCAACTGAATGATGTGGGGGGCGGTTTCAAGATCAACCGAAACACATAGGAGACGGTCGACACCTTCACGCTTGGCTGCCGCAACGACTTGCTCCGTACTACCGTGATGCTCGCGATCGAGCAGCGTTAGGTGACAATGGGAATCGACAAGCATTGACTTCGAGCGTATGGACGGTCGTCATTCGTCAAACAAGCCGGCTGTACTCTTTTCACAGTCGGGGGCGCTGGCCAGCATTGCAAGACAGGGCCGTTGCCGGAAATTCCGAAGTTGGTTGCGCGTTACACTACATCGTATGCGTCTGCCGATCGGACTTCAAGGCTGTTGCCAGCAAGGTTTCAATTTTGCTGCGCGTCGCGCCCTTGTCTGCGTCACTGATTTGCACGCCGATCCCCGCGGTTCGATTACCTTGCGCGGAAGCCGGGGTGATCCATACGACGCGTCCGGCGACCGGCAAGCGCTCTTTGCCGTCCAGTAAGTTTAAGATCATGAAGACTTCATCACCCAGGCTGTAAGCCTTCGTCGTCGGAATAAACAAGCCCCCGTTTCTTATGAACGGCATATAGGTGACATAAAGGGCGTGCGTGTCACGGAGTGTCAGCGACAGAATTCCCTGATGGACGTCTTTTGCCGGTACGCTCATGCTGATAGGTTAGGGATGCAATAAACTACACCAATTAATCGTTAATTCCTCAAACACATTGTGTGCTGAAATATTCCGCTCACTATTCAATAGCTTCTTGCAGTGGAGCAATCGATCATAGGCAGCGAATAGATCCCGCGTTTTAAGCTGTTCTGAAATCGCTCTCAGCTGCGATTCTTCGCCGGCAGTGGCGATTTTTCTTGCGCCCTGCGCGCATTTGAGGACCGCCAGGTCCGCGAAAAGTTTAAATAAGCTTCCGCTGGTAAACTCGGGATCTCCCCGGGACCAATCTTGGGCTACGGCCACCGGATCGACCAGCCCGCTCACTAGGGCTTGAAAGGTCTCAAGAATCGCCGCGCTATTGTTATGCGCCCCCGCTTCCCATAACTCCAAAGCCTTCAGTGGACCGTTATCGGCCATTTCGAGCAAGAGTTCAACCACCTCCGCATCCGGAATCCGTATCCGCAACCAGGCCCGGCCTTGCGCCCGGGGGGAAACAAAGAAGTCGATACGCTGGCAGCGGCTGGTGACCGTCGCCGGTAAGCGGCGTGACTTCTCTGTCACCAACAAAATCACCGATTGCGGCGGCGGCTCTTCCAATACCTTTAACAGGGAATTCGCCGCATTGCGGTTCATCGCATCGGCGGGATCGATCACGACGACCTTAAATGGGCCGAACAGGTTTCGCATCCCGACGAAATCAGGCACGGCGCGAACCTGATCGATTTTAATCACAGCGCTCTTCGCTTCTGGAGTGATCCGATAATATTCGGGATGATTTCCCGAGGTAAAGAGAACACAGCTCTTACACTGACCGCAAGGCTCGCCTTCCCCGTTGGGACCCGCGCACAGCAACGATGCGGCGAGCGCGCGCGCGAATTCCGAGATCCCCATTCCGCACATCCCGCGAATCAAGACCGCATGGGGCATACGTTGGGCGCTGCGAAGCTTCCATAGCCCGCGCCACTGCTCGGTCTGCCACGTGAATGGAGGGTTCACGGCGAGCCGAGCAAGCGTCCCAGTTGCGTTCGGATTTCGTTTGCTACCGCTGCGGGAGCAGCCGTAGCGTCGACTACGCGGATACGCTCTGGCGCACGCTGGGCGAGATCCAAGTAGGCCTGTCTGACGGCCTCAAAGAATCCGGCCGCCTCCGATTCGAACCGGTCAGGCGTCCCATCTCGCCGCCGCGCGCGGTTCAGGGCCATGGGTACGGGCGCATCCAGTAACAGGGTAAGGTCCGGCCGTAAGGCTCCTTGAACCAGATCCTCCAACACTGCGATGCGCGCCCACGGTACGTTGCGGCCTCCTCCCTGATAAGCATAGGAAGCCTCCGTAAAGCGGTCGCTGACCACACATTGGCCGCTTACAAGTGCAGGTTCTATCAGCTTGTTCACATGCTCAGCTCGCGCCGCGAACATCAGAAGGAGCTCAGTCTCAGGTTCCATCGGCGTCGGCGAAGGCTGTAGCAATACGCTTCGGATCGCCTCACCGACAACCGTGCCGCCCGGTTCCCTTGTCTCGATTACAATTCGCCCCTGCCCCCGGAGGTAAGCCGCGACGGTCTTGACCTGTGTCGATTTTCCCGCGCCTTCAATTCCTTCAAGGGTAACGAAAAGCCCCCGGTTGCTACGCGGCACGGTAGCAGTCATCGCACATCTTTTCGACCGGCGATCTGATACCGAGCGATAGCTTGCTCATGCTCCTCGAGGGTGCCCGAGAAATGATGGTGGCCGTCTCCCTTGGCGACAAAATACAGCGCGGCGCCGGCCGCGGGGTGCAACACCGCGCGAATGGATTCGGCCCCAGGCAAGGCGATCGGCGTGGGTGTCAGCCCCAAATTGCGGTAGGTGTTGTAGGGGCTATCGATGCTCAGATGACTGCGTTTCAAATCGCCGGCAAAGGTGTCACCCAAAACGTAGATGACCGAGGGGTCCGTTTGTAGTGGCATGCCACGCTCCAAGCGCCGCAAGAATACCCCGGCGATTTCCGGGCGTTCCGATGCAATAGATGTTTCTTTCTCGATCATCGAGGCCATGATCAGGACCTCGTAGGGGGTTTTGTAAGGTAATCCTTTGTCGCGCGCGGACCATTCACGATGAAGCAACTCTTCCATGCGCCGATAGGCGCGTTGCAGTAGTTCCGAATCCGACGTACCCGCCGTGAAGTAATAGGTATCCGGGAAGAATAAACCCTCGGGATCCCGGCCCGCGAACCCGAGGCGTTCCATGATCCGCTGGCGATCGAGGCCCGCGAGTGTCTGCAACACCTTCGGATGCTCCGTGAGCGCGTCGCGGACCCTATCGAAGGTCCAGCCTTCAATCAGCGTAACTTTGTGCTGAATGACGCGGCCGTTGACAAGATCGTCGAGAAACCCGCGCGGTGTCATACCGGGCATAACCCAGTACTCTCCCGTCTGGATGTTTTTAGCCTTACCGGAGGAACGCGCTATCCACGCGAAGTAATGGGAGGACGACAGGACTTTCATGGAATCCAAATCTTCCCCGATCGATTCAACGGTGGCTCCCGGGACAACGGTATACTCGATCGGTTTGCCGACCACGAAAATAGCGCGATCGGACCACGCCGACAGGTCGCGCCAGTATCCCAGCGCAACGATGCCCAGCGCGGCAGTACCGAGAACCATAAGTTTGATAGCTGTCGAAGGCATCGCCGTGTGAAATCTAATCAATGTATGTCTCACGGGATAGGGCGATTTCCCGTACCAAATGCCCGGCTTCGAAAAGGCGCTTGCGGCGCGCGATGACCTGTGCGATAGGCCAAATCCCGATCACGCTATTGCATATAAACACGTGGTCGGCGCACCACAATTCGTTTAAGCGCATGGCTTTGACCCGCGTCTCGACACCGAGCCGCTTTGCCGCCTCGACGATCACGCCGCGCATGATGCCGCATACCCCCGCCACAGAGAGATCCGGGGTGAAGAGTTTTCCGCCTCGCACCAGAAATAAATTGGACATCGTGCCTTCCGTTAGAAAACCGGCCGTATCCAGCATTAGGCCCTCTGCAATCGCAGGGTCATCCCACTCGCTACGGGCCAGGACCTGTTCCAAGCGATTGAGATGCTTGACACCGGCCAGGCTCCGGTTGCGTGCGAGGCGCGTCGTGCAGAGGCGGACCGTGATCCCGTGTTGCCAATAATGCTCCGGATATTCTGGCCACGCGTAAAGTGCCCAGATCCGCGTGGGCATGGCAGGAATAGCGGCGCGATAACCGCGCGTACCGATTCCCCGCGTCAGGATTAGCTTTAGGACCCCGCGTTGCACGCCATTGCGGCATCCGTGCGCCTCCTTTAGAAGCAAGGGCTCCTCGGGCCGCGGAAAGCCTAAACGCTCGCAGCCCAGGACCAGGCGTGTGTAATGCCGGTCCCAATAGCTGAGCGTGCCGTTGACGATCGCCAGGGTTTCGAACAGACCGTCGCCATAGTGCAGGCCGCGATCGGACGCGTTAACGCAAGCATCCGGTAGCCCGTTGACCAGGATCGCCAGCGGGCCCGGGGACACTGCTTGTTCGTTCAACGATTATCCGTCCCGAGGGCGAAGGCGCGGTGTACTAAGGAAACGTGTCTCCGAACAAAACCGAGCTTAGAACGCACCCGCGGGCGAATCACACCTTACGAAAAACGAGTGTCCCGTTGGTGCCTCCGAATCCAAACGAATTCGAAAGCACAGTCGTTAATCTCATCGGTCTCGCTTCATTGGGAACGTAGTCGAGATCACACTCGGGATCGGGGGTAAACAGGTTAATCGTAGGCGGTGCCACTTGATCGCGAAGCGCCAGAATGGAGAAGATCGCCTCTACCCCTCCCGCGGCGCCTAACATGTGCCCCACCATCGACTTCGTGGAGCTGACAGCGAGTTTGTAGGCGTGATCTTTACACACCAATTTGACCGCGTCCGTTTCCGCCTTATCCCCAGCCGGCGTGGAGGTGCCGTGGGCATTGATATAATCGATTTCGTTCGAGTCGATAGCGGCGTCCCTTAGGGCGAGCTGCATGCAGCGCGCCGCACCCTGCCCTCCGGGAGAAGGGGCCGTCATGTGATAAGCATCGGCATTGATGCCATACCCGGTGATCTCGGCATAAATTCGGGCCCCACGCCTCTTTGCATGTTCGTACTCTTCAAGCACGATCACGCCGGCCCCATCGCTCAGTACGAAACCATCTCGGTCGCGGTCCCAGGGGCGGCTCGCGGTTTCCGGATCGTCGTTGCGGGTCGATAATGCCCGGGCTGCGCAGAATCCCCCGAGTCCCGTAGGCGTCGTCGCCATTTCCGCGCCTCCCGCCACCATCACATCGGCATCTCCGCGTTCGATGATCCTGGCGGCATCGCCGATGCAATGCGTGCCCGTGGAGCATGCCGTGACAATCGCGAAGTTCGGGCCTCGCAACCCGAATTTAATCGACAGGTTACCGGCGATCATATTGATGATGTTGCTCGGGATGTAAAAGGGTGAAATCTTCTTCGGCCCACCATCCTCGATCATCAGCCGGCCCTGCTCTATTCCCCACAAGCCACCGATGCCGGCGCCGATCGCGACGCCAATGCGATCGGCGTTTTCTTCCCGTACCTCGACGCCGCTATCCTGAAACGCTTGGATCCCCGCCGCGAGGCCGTAGTGCATGAAGGGGTCCATCTTTTTCACATCTTTGGGCGAAATGTAGTCCGTCACGCTGAACTCGTTGATGGTCCCGCCAAATCTCGTCGAAAAACCAGACACGTCGAAATGCAAAAGAGGTCTGATACCGCTCTTGCCCGCAAGAATGTTATCCCACGCGGCTTTGACGGTATTACCCACTGGACAGATGACACCCAATCCAGTTACTGCGATTCGACGTCTAGTCACTTTATTTCACCTTTTTCGGTCCTCATAGAAAAGCCAAAGGCCGCGATAAGAGAATCAATCACGCGGCCTTCTAGCCGAGCATTATCGGGAAGATGTCAAGCTACATGCCGAGTCACGTAATCAATGGCTTGCTGTACAGTAGTAATTTTTTCCGCCTCCTCGTCCGGGATCTCGGTCTTGAATTCTTCTTCCAGCGCCATCACCAGTTCTACCGTGTCAAGTGAGTCCGCTCCCAGATCGTCGACGAACGATGCTTCGTTGGTGACTTCTTCCTCTTTGACACCGAGTTGTTCGACAACGATCTGCTTGACGCGCTCTTGTATATTACTCATAGCAAGGAATTCCTCCCCTCGTATAAAACCGTTGACCAACGGTGGATGTTAGTTTAGTAGAAATGAGGCAACTTGCAACTAAGGTTAATGTTATTTGTAACTATTATTTAATAACATCATATAACTAATAAATTTTATATACTTATACCATGTACATTCCACCGTTGATATGCAGTGTTTGTCCGGTAATATAACCCGCCTCCGGTGAGGCGAGAAATTCCACCGCGGCGGCTACCTCCGTCACGTTTCCTAAACGCTGGAGCGGAATGCTGCACAGCAGGCGCGCTCGCTGTTCCGCAGACAAGGCCCGGGTCATATCGGTGTCGATAAAACCCGGCGCCACGGCATTTACGGTGATCCCCCGCGATGCCACTTCGCGCGCCAGCGCCTTGGTAAATCCGATGATTCCCGCCTTGGCCGCCGCGTAGTTGCATTGGCCCGGATTGCCGGTGACCCCCACGACCGAGGTGATGTTGATGATCCGGCCATCCCGCGCCTTCATCATCCCGCGCAAACATGCTTTCGAGAGCCGATATACGGAGGTCAAGTTGACATCGAGCGTCGCGTACCATTCTTCATCCTTCATGCGCAGGAGTAAATTGTCACGCGAAATCGCGGCATTATTCACCAGTATGGTCGGTACACATTCACTCTTCGCTAGCTCGGCCATCATCGCCTGAATGCTTTCGGGTTTTCCCACGTCCAATAGCAGCGCTTTTCCTGTTAGCTTATTATTGTTCAATGCCTTATAGATATTTTCTAATCCCTCCTCAGAGGTTGCGGTCCCGATGACATAGGCCCCACGGCGGCCGAGACTCAGGGTGATGGCCTGACCGATCCCACGACTTGCGCCCGTGACAAGCGCAACCTGCATGTCCGAAGTCATCGTAAAACTATTCGTCTGAACTGAGTCGCGTGACGCGTGTCCAGGCTAGGGACACCCAATATAAGCGTCAGTATTTCAATAACGTTGCGCCCCAGGTAAAACCGCCGCCAAAGGCTTCCAATAGCAGTGTCTCGCCCCGTTTAATCCGCCCGTCGCGCACTGCGGTATCGAGCGCCAGCGGAACCGAGGCAGCGGACGTATTGGCGTGTTCATCCACCGTCATGACCACGCGGCTTAATGGGAGTCGAAGCTTCTTTGCGGTGGCAACGATGATGCGCGCATTCGCCTGATGGGGCACCAACCAATCGATGTCCCCGGGCCGTAAGTTATTCGCTTCCAAGACCTCATCCACGATTCGGTCGAGCGCTTTAACCGCCGCCTTAAAGACCTCGCCGCCTTGCATCTTAACGTAGGCCTCGCCATTGGCGAGGTGTTTAAAACCTTGAGATACGCCCGCGGGGACATGCAGTAAATGCTCGAAACGCCCATCCGAGTGTAAATGCGAGCTGAGCACGCCGGGCTCCTCACCGGCCTCGATCACCACCGCCCCGGCGCCGTCGCCGAACAAAACGCAGGTGCTCCTGTCGGTCCAATCGATGATGCGCGAAAACGTCTCCGCGCCAACCACGAGCGCGCGCTGCGCCGTGCCACATTTAATAAATTTATCCGCGACATCGAGCGCATAAATAAACCCGGTACACACCGCCTGTATATCGAAGGCCGCGCCGCGAGACATCCCCAGGCGTCCTTGCAGCAAACAGGCGGTACTGGGAAAGATCCGATCCGGGGTCGTGGTCGCCAACACGATTAAGTCGAGATCGCTAACCGCGACACCGGCCGCTTCGATAGCCAGGCGCGCCGCCCGCTCGGCAAGATCACAGGTGCTTTCACCCTCCGCGGCGATATGCCGCTTACGAACGCCGGTCCGCGCCACGATCCACTCGTCGCTGGTGTCGATCATGCGCTCCAGATCGGCATTGGTCAGGACGCGTTCCGGCAAATACGCGCCGGTACCGATGATTCGGGAATACCTCAAACGGCCCGCCTCTGATCGAAGATGAGTTCGAGGTCTTTGCTGATAAGGTCGGGTACGCGCTTCTCTACCTCCAAGACGGCCTCGTCTATGGCGTATGCAAACGAGACTTGATCGGCGCTGCCGTGACTCTTGATCACAATCCCCCGCAAACCGAGTAAGGTCGCGCCATTATAGCGCCGCGGGTCGATCCGGCGCACGGCCGCTTTCAATACCGGTCCCGATACCCATGCGGCCAGGCGGGTCAAAGGGGTGCGTAAGAATTCTTCTTTCGCGAAATGCAAAAACATGCGGCCCGCGCCTTCGCTCGCCTTGAGCGCTATGTTGCCGACGAATCCGTCACACACGATCACATCCACCGACCCTTTGAAGACGGCGTCGCCTTCCACAAAGCCGACATAGTTCAGATTGCTCTGCGATATCAACATGGCCGCCTGCTTAACCCGTCCGTCTCCCTTTGCTTCTTCCTCGCCCACATTCAGTAGCGCCACGCTCGGCGCCGGTTTATTTTCCACGGCGCTCGTCAGAGCGGCGCCCATCAGTGCGAATTGCAGCAGTTGCTCGGGGCTCGAATCCACGTTTGCTCCCAGATCGAGCACATGCGAATGGCCCTGCATGGCCGGTAAGGCGCAGCAGATCGCCGGCCTATCGATCCCCGGGAGCATCTTTAACACAAACCGAGCCTTGGCCATCAGCGCTCCCGTGTTACCGGCGCTCACACACGCATCGGCCTCGCCTTCTTTAACCAGGTCGATCGCCACGCGCATCGAAGAGTCTTTTTTCGTGCGCAGGGCCTGTGATGGCGACTCATCCATTTCCACCTGCTGTGTGGCATGGCGAATCGAAACCCGCGTACTTGGAACTCCTTGCTCGGCACTCAAGGCCTTGGTCAGGATAGCCTCGTCGCCGACAAGAACTACATGTAAATTCGCGTGCTTGCGTAAGGCTGCTACCGCGGCCGGAATCACGGCCGGCGGTCCATGGTCCCCACCCATCGCGTCGATTGCGATTCGCATCTCGTTCCCCTGGGTCTACGGCGTAGAGCTATGCCCTGTCAGGGTGCGCGGCGGATCGCGCGAGAGCGCGGATGTACACCACGCGTTCCCAAGGAAGTCCGGTCTTCAGTTGCTCAGAGGTTGTGAATAAATCTGCTGCGCATCCCGATCGCGGCGTCGCGTGCTCGTTCGCTCCTCGCCTATCTAGTTGATATGTCTCGTCGCTCGCTCCGCGGCTCCTGGCGCTCGGGGCTGCTCGCGACGATTTATTCACAACCTCTCAGGCCTCCTTCTCTTTCTTGATCGAATGGATGACTTTTTTCCCGCGATAATACCCATCCGGGCTAATGTGATGACGCCTATGAACTTCACCGCTTTGCGGCTCGATGGAGAGCGCTGGCAGCGTCAGCTTGTCATGTGAACGGCGCATATCGCGTCTCGATGCGGACTTGCGATTTTGTTGTACGGCCATAGGTCTGTTTCCGTTAGTTTGAATGTTAATGCCCGCGCAAAAGCTCCGACGCCTCCGCGAGCGGACTTTTACTCGATTGTGTGGTCACAGTCGCGCTGCACCGTCCTTCGGGATGCATGGGCGCCATCGGGAGCGCGAGTATCAGCTCGTCTTCGATGACTTCAAGAAGCGACGTGGGCCCCCGCGTCATGTGTACGATCTCATAATCGTCTTCCGGTTCAATCTTGTCTGCCTCCTCGACGAATTGCAGTTTCAGCCCCGAGCGTATCGGCAGCTCCATCGGCTCCATACAGCGCTGGCAGCGGACGGTAAGCATCCCCGACACCTCACCCTGCGCGCGATGCAGGCCCTGTTCATTGTCGAAAAACGCCGCCTCGACCGCGACGGATCCATCGCGGGTTTCGATCCACTCCGCGAGACGCGCCATGTTCGCGAGCCGCATCAGGCCACGTAAGCGGCACCCCTGCCGAGCGAGCCGCGCCGGATAAATATACTCAGGAAGCTCATCCATTAGAACACATTATATTGCAGTTTGAATGAGCGGAAGAATATCGGGCCCTGCGTCACTCGGGGGTCCGAGGCTCGTTGCGACACGCTCGTCACGCGATGCGGAGCGGTTATCGAAAGGTAACACGCCGCCCGCCATCGGCTTTCAAACACCTTGCAGTAGACTCAATATTTTCCTAATCTTCGCGCAGTTTTTCACGGGAATGCAAGAGATGGAGTTTAACGCCGTCGCGCGCTTTATACGGCAGCACTTTCGGCATTTCAATGCCGCCGCATTAGTGGATGCCGCCGCGGGTTACAACAAGCACCTGGAGGGAGGCGGGTACATGCTGCTTACGCTCGCCGGCGCCATGAGCACGGCCGAACTCGGCTTGTCGCTGGCGGAAATGATCCGCCGCGGTAAAGTACATGCAATCTGCTGCACGGGCGCGAATTTAGAAGAGGACCTCTTCAACCTCGTGGCCCATGAGCACTATGTCCGTATTCCCCACTATCGCGACTTGACCCCCGCGGACGAATGTTCACTCTTGGAACGCCATTTAAACCGCGTCACCGACACCTGCATTCCGGAATATGAGGCGATCAGGCGTATCGAGGCCGCGGTCCTTAGCGAATGGACCGCGGCTGACCGGTCCGGCCGGCAACGTTTTCCCCATGAATTTCTGTATCGCATCCTGCGCGAAGAGCGCTTGAAAGCTGCTTATCAAAT
The DNA here is from genome assembly GCA_030859565.1 of Pseudomonadota bacterium. Classification (NCBI taxonomy): domain Bacteria; kingdom Pseudomonadati; phylum Pseudomonadota; species Pseudomonadota bacterium. The sequence continues at coordinate 3,706 of JALZJW010000055.1, read as the reverse complement.
CGACCCCAAAGACAGTTGGCTGCTGGCGGCGGCGCAAAAAAACCTGCCCATCTTTGTTCCCGGTTGGGAGGATTCGACGCTCGGTAATGTTTACGCCGCGCACTGCATTCGAAAGGATATAAAAAACGTCCATACCGTGCGCACCGGGATCGAATACATGATCGCGCTCGCGGCATGGTATCAGAGCACCGCGGCTGAGCATTCCGTCGGCTTTTTCCAAATCGGCGGCGGAATCGCGGGGGACTTTCCCATCTGCGTCGTGCCCATGCTGGAGCAGGATTTACAGCTAAAGGACATACCGCGCTGGGGTTACTTTTGCCAGATCAGCGATTCCACGACCAGTTTTGGGTCCTACTCGGGCGCCGTTCCAAATGAGAAAATCACCTGGGGGAAATTGGCTGTGGAGACACCGAAATATATCATCGAGTCGGATGCCACGATCGTCGCGCCACTCATCTTCGCCAGCGTGCTGGCGAACTGCGGCTAAAGCCTAACGACTGATCCTGAGGAATTGCTATGCGTTCCGTCAAAGAGCTTGAGTCAACGACTGAGGCCGCCGCCGCGGACGGACGTGCTGATTGGACCGTCGAGGATGCGGAGGAATTGTACCGCGTTAAGGCTTGGGGTGATTCGTTTTATTTCATCAAGGAGGACGGTCACGTCGCGGTAAGACCCCTGCACCAACAGTCCCTGTCGATCGATATTTATGCTGTGGTCCAAGATCTGCGGCAGCGTAATGTTTCTTTCCCAGTTTTGATTCGCTTCCAGGATGTCCTCCAATCCCGTGTCGTACGCTTGAACAAGGTCTTTATCAAGGCCATCCGTGATTCCGGATACCGCAACCGGTATCAAGGCGTATATCCAATAAAAGTCAACCAATTACACGAGGTCGTAGAGGAAGTGCTTGAGGCTGGGCGCTCCTATGGGATGGGACTCGAGAGCGGATCCAAAGCGGAGTTGGTGGCGGCGCTTCCCCATCTCGAACAGGACGGGGCGTTATTGATCTGCAACGGCTATAAAGACGAGATGATGCTCCGGCTCATCCTCTCCGGCCAGCAGATTGGTCAAAACGTCATCCCGGTCATCGAGAAGTACGGGGAGTTCGAGCATCTGCTTCGCGTTGCCCAGGCAATGAGCGTGCGGCCCCGCTGCGGGGTGCGGGTACGTCTCGGGACCAGCGGATCGGGGAAATGGGCCGAGTCGGGAGGCGATCAATCGAAGTTCGGCATTTCGATTCCGGAGCTGCTCACGCTGATTCAACGGTTGAAAGAAACCAACCATACCGATGCGCTGGTGCTGCTGCATTTCCACCTCGGAAGCCAGATCTCCGATATCCAGATCGTCAAGCAAGCCGTCAAGGAAATCACCCAAGTCTACGCCCAGCTTCTCAAGCGCGGCGTACCGCTTCAGTACCTGGATGTCGGCGGCGGTTTGGGGGTTAATTACGGCGCAGGTTATTCGGGCGATCACGAAGGTGTCAATTACGCGCTGCAAGAATACGCCAACGCGGTGGTCTACTCCGTCAAGGAAGTCTGCGACGAGGAGCAGGTGGTGCATCCGATTCTGATTTCGGAAAGCGGCCGGGCCATTACCGCGCATCATTCGGTATTGATCGTCGAGGCGCTAGGCAGTTATAACAAGGACCTCGTGGATCCGGCATTCACCCCGCCGGCGGATATCAACCCGACGGTCCGCGAACTGTATGAAATCCTCGGCAGAATAAAAGACGCCGCCAATCGCAGAGACAAGCGGCAGTTAGCGGATTTACGCGAGGCTTTCCACGACGCGGTCGAAAAACGCCAGGAAGCGGATACCTTGTTCGGTCTAGGGTATCTCCCGATCGAAGAAAAGGCACTGGCCGAACGGCTGTATTGGTCCGCCTGTAAGGCGATACACGAGCGGATCGAGCGCCTTGCGCCGGAGTCGGTTCCCACTGAACTGCTCGCGCTCAACGACCATCTCGTGGATCAATACCTGTGCGATTTCTCGGTTTTTCAGTCCATTCTCGATCATTGGTCGATAGGACAAGGATTCCCGATCATGCCGTTGCGATTTTTGAATGAACGTCCTGACCGCCGCGCCGTGCTCGTAGACCTCACCTGCGATTCGGACGGCAAGGTGTCCCATTACGTTTCATCAAATTCCGACAAGCGGTTTCTCGAAGTCCATGATCTCGTAGGTAAGGAACCTTACTATTTCGGGTTTTTCCTCATGGGTGCCTATCAAGACATCATGGGTGATTCGCACAACCTCTTCGGCCGCGTCGCCGAGGCCCACGTGTATGCAGACGCCGAAGAGCCCGCGGGTTATTACATCGAGAAGATCATACCGGGCACCTCGATCCAGGACCAGCTAGCCTTGGTTCAATACTTCCCAAACGATCTCCACCGCCGGATGAATAATCTCATCCGCCAAAAGATCGAGAAGGGGATCATTCGCCCCAAGGCCGGCGTGGAGCTCCTGGAGCAATACATGGAGTGCTTCTCGCAAAGCACTTATTACAAGCCAGTGGACTGATCATCGATCCAGATAAGCCTCCGGTGCATCCCATCAAGACCCTCAATCTCGGTCTCATCCAGATGCGCTGCGGTGAAGATCCGAGCGCCAACCTTTCCAAGGCTTTGGCGATGACGCGCCAAGCGGCCGGGCAAGGCGCCGATATCGTCTGTCTGCCGGAGTTATACCGTTCCCGCTATTTCTGCCAGACCGAGGAGCACCGATTCTTCGCTTTGGCCGAACCGGTGCCGGGCCTCTCGACCGAAGCGTTCTCGGCGCTGGCAAAGGAACTCGAGATCGTCGTGATCGTGAGCCTTTTCGAGCGCCGCGCGCCCGGTCTCTACCACAACACCGCGGCCGTGATCGATGCGGACCGCGGGGTCCTTGGAACCTACCGGAAAATGCATATTCCCGACGATCCGCGTTATTTTGAAAAATTTTACTTTACACCGGGGGATCTGGGCTTTCTCGCCTTCCGTACCTCGCGCTGCCGCCTCGGTGTCTTGGTCTGCTGGGATCAGTGGTACCCCGAGGCCGCGCGGCTGACCGCGCTCCGCGGCGCCGAGATCTTGTTCTACCCCACGGCGATCGGATGGCATCCGGAGGAAAAAGAGACTTACGGCGTGCAACAACACCAGGCCTGGGAGATCTCGCAGCGCGCCCACGCCATTGCCAACGGATGTTACGTCGCGGCGGTTAACCGCACCGGGTTCGAGCCGACGCCCGGGGCGTCCGCCGCGCACGGCATCGATTTTTGGGGACAAAGCTTTGTGTGCGCCCCGAGCGGGGCCGTACTCGCGCGCGCGCCGGCTGCCGAGGAAAACATTCTTGTCACGCCGATCGACCTCGGCCAGACGGAGCAAGCCCGTATACACTGGCCTTTCCTGCGCGATCGGCGCATCGATGCCTACGGTGATCTGAGCCGCAGGTTCATCGACCCCTAACATCATAGATCGCAAACCCGAGCCGGGAGGGACTGATGATTCTTGGCAGTGTCTTGACGCGTCAGTCCAGCGCCACGCGCCACTGCAACAGCACTTGACCGATTTCCGGATCACCGGTGCCCGCGCCGCCGAAAAGGTCTAATTAGGTTGTTCAGTAAACCACCGGCTCTGCCGGTGAGACTTGAAAAGGCTATGCCGTTCGTGCAATAGAAAAGAGACGATTCCTCCCGAGGTAAGCCCCGAGGGCAAGGAGGAATCGTCATGCG
>JALZJW010000054.1 GCA_030859565.1 Pseudomonadota bacterium | reverse complement strand
GGAGAATACCGGTCGTGCCGCGCGCGGAGATGCTGGCTGAACTCATGCGCTTTCGTTACGGGATCGCGGTCGCGGGCACCCACGGAAAAACGACCACCACGAGCCTCATCGCGAGTCTCTTGGCGAAGGCCGGTCTCGATCCCACCTTCGTGATCGGCGGGCGGCTGAATAGCGTGGCGAGCCATGCGCGGCTCGGGAGCGGGAAATACCTCGTCGCCGAAGCCGACGAGAGCGACACCTCGTTTCTGTATCTCAAACCCGTGATCGCGGTCCTGACCAATATCGACGCCGATCACCTGGGCAGCTATCGCAATGATTTTTCCCGCCTGCGCGAGGCCTTTTTAGAGTTCTTGCATCACCTGCCGTTTTACGGGTTGGCCGTCGTATGTATGGACGACCCGGTCATTCGGAACATTCTAGGGTGCGTCTCAAGGCCATTGCTGACCTACGGGATCGACACGCAGGCGGACATACGCGCGGAGGTGCTGTGGCAAGAACGCGGCACCACGCACTTTCGAGTCACCTCTTTGGAGGGTAGCTCGATGGACCTCACGCTCAATTTACCGGGGGCACATAACGTCTTGAACGCGCTCGCGGCGATCGCTGTCGCGCGCGAGCTCAACATCGCTGATGAGGTGATTAAAGCAGGCATGGAGCGCTTTGAGGGCATTGCCCGGCGATCGCAATTGTTAGGTGAGATCCGGATCGGAGCGGCGCGCGTGCTTTTGATCGATGACTACGGTCACCATCCACGCGAGATCGCCGCGACCTTGGCGGCGGTGCGGGCGGGCTGGCCCGATCGGAGACTGGTCGTCGCTTTCCAGCCCCATCGCTACACGCGTACCGAGGACTTGTTCCAGGATTTCGTCGAGGTTCTATCATCCGTAAATACCTTAGTCTTGTTCGAGACCTATGCGGCAGGTGAAACCTACGTCGCGAGCGCCGACAGCCGCGCCCTGTGCCGCGCCATACAGCGCCGCGGCGGCGCCGATGCTCTGCTTTTCGGTCAACCTTCGGAACTGGCCGCCGCGTTACCGCGGCTGGTCAGCGACGGCTGCATCCTGCTTATGCTCGGCGCCGGCAATGTTGGCGCCATTGCACCACAACTATGGCGTTATTACGGCGCGGGGCAAGAGTTGGCGGCGGTATGTTAACGCAACCGCACGCGCCGTCCCTGGGAATCTCGAACGGGGAATGTCACCCGCCGCTACGAGGCGAACTACTCTACGCCGAGCCCATGTCCAGGCATACCTCGTGGCGTGTCGGGGGACCCGCGGATCGGTTTTATGTTCCCGCCGATGTTGACGATCTCGTCGCCTTTATCCGCTGGCTCCCGCGCACGGAACAGGTCTTGTGGGTGGGTCTGGGCAGTAACTTGCTGGTGCGCGAGGGCGGGATCCGCGGTACGGTGATTTGTACAGTGGGTGTTTTCGACAGACTGGAAATAACCCGCGTGCATACCTTATGGGCCGGTTGCGGAGTCGCGTGCGCGCAGGTGGCTCGCTTTGCCGCAAGAGCCGGTTACCGGGGCGGGGAGTTTTTAGCGGGTGTTCCCGGGACCCTGGGGGGGGGCCTCGCGATGAATGCCGGCGCCTACGGGGGACAGACGTGGGATCTCGTAAGAAGCGTTGAAACCGTGAACCGTGAAGGCGTCCGACGGACACGCGAACGGCAGGCGTTCGTTCCGGGTTACCGCCACCTTGGCGGCCTGCAAGATGATGAATGGTTCCTAGGCGCCGAACTGGCTCTAGAGCCGGATCCCGAGCGTCGCGGCATGCAACGCATCAAGTCCCTCATGATGCGGCGGGCGGCTGCACAGCCGATCCACCAGCGCAGTTGCGGCTCCGTATTTAGCAATCCCCCCGGGGATCACGCGGCTCGCCTGATCGAAGCAAGCGGCCTGAAAGGCTTGTCCGTCGGCGAAGCCCGTGTCTCGGAAAAGCATGCTAATTTCATAATAAACCTCGGGAAGGCAACCGCAACCGACATCGAAGCCCTGATCGAGAAGATTCAAGCGACGGTGGAGTCGGCGCAAGCCGTACGGCTGGCGCCGGAGGTCAAGATCGTGGGCGAACCTACGCGGGCCGCCTGTAGCGAGGATGCATGAGTAAGTTCACGCACGTGGCGGTGCTCATGGGCGGTGACTCGGCGGAGCGTGTGATTTCGATCGAGAGCGGGAATGCGGTCCTCGCGGCACTCAAGCGCAAGGGGGTGAATGCGGCGCCTGTTGATCTCGACGCGCAAGTGTTGGAACGATTGCGAAGCGGCGGCTATGACTGCGCTTTTATCGCCCTGCATGGCCGGGGTGGCGAGGACGGACAAATCCAAGGCGCCCTCGAAACCTTGCGGATCCCATACACGGGAAGCGGCGTGTTGGGCTCGGCGTTGGCGATGGACAAGATCAAAGCCAAACGGGTGTGGATCGGCGTCGGTTTGCCGACGCCGCCTTTCGTCGAGATGCAAGAGGATTCTGATTCGCAGGCTGTCGTCTCCGCCTTGGGGTTGCCCATCATGGTGAAACCCGCGTGCGAGGGTTCGAGCATCGGCGCGAGCAAGGTGGACGATCCGGAGAGCCTAAGCGCGGCTTGGAAATCCGCCGCTCAGTTTGATGAGAGCATCATCGCGGAGCGCTGGATAACCGGGCGCGAATATACCGTTGCCGTGCTGCACGAAGAAGCCCTGCCGATGATTAGGCTGGAGACGCCGCGATTATTCTACGATTACGAGGCAAAGTATCACGACGATCGCACCCGCTATATTTGCCCCGCGGAGCTCCCCGTGGAGCGGGAGCGCGAGTATCAAGCGTTGGCGGTGCACGCCTTTCAAACCTTGGGTGCGCGCGGCTGGGGGCGCGTTGACATGCTGGTTGATCGTGCGGACCGGCCGTGGCTTATCGAAGTGAACACGGTGCCCGGGATGACGAGCCATAGCCTGGTCCCGATGGCCGCGAAGACCGCCGGCATATCATTTGACGATCTGGTGATGAAGATACTGCAAACGGCGCGCTTGACGCGGATCGCCAAGGCTACGAAAAACGGGGTTGTGGCGTGAAGCGGCAGCGGCGAAATCGGCGTATTGCAAAAACCCCGGTTTGCTGCAACAACTATCGTTGGATTGTATTGGTCGCCGTTTTTGTGGTCGTGGATCTGACCGCGCTGGTTGCATGGGCGGTGACACGGATCACCGATCCGGCCGCAATGCCCATTCGCGAGGTGTTTATCGAAGGCGAGTTTCGTCACATCAAACCGGGCGATCTCCGGGTGCTGATCGCTCAGGAAGTGTACGGTGGTTTCTTTACGGTAGGTGTTAAGGAGATACAAGATGATCTCAGCCATTATCCGTGGATCAAAGGCGTATCGGTGGGGCGGGTCTGGCCCGATGGCCTCAAGGTCACGGTGCATGAGCAGCGGCCTGCCGCTCGTTGGGGAGATAAGGGTCTGCTGAGTAACGACGGTGTTTTGTTTCGTCCGCCGCAACATACCTATCCGCTCGGGCTTCCTAAGCTCATTGGCCCCAACGCCACGGAGGTTCAAGTGCTCACCAAGTTCCGCGATCTACAGCGTCGTATGATTGAGATCGGGCTGGAGGTGGTGAGCTTAAAGCTAAGCCCGCGGCGCTCCTGGAGCTTCGAATTGCGGGGCGGTCCGCTTGTGATCGTGGGCAAGTCCGAGTTCGATCGCCGGGTCGGCCGTTTCATCGAACACTATCCAAAGGCGATTAGCGGTGCGGTGGCGCGGGTCGATCTGCGTTACACGAATGGCTTCGCCGTGCGCACGGGTAAAGCCGCCAGTCTAAAGGAGTCGCTGGGTGAAAAGGTCTGACAAAAGCCTAATCGTGGGGCTCGATATTGGCACCTCGAAGGTGGTTGCGATCGTCGGCGAAATAGCCTCGGACGGAACCGTAGAAGTCATCGGGGTCGGCTCGAATCCGTCCCGTGGGCTAAAAAAGGGCGTGGTCGTCAACATTGAATCCACTGTTCAGTCGATACAGCGAGCCATCGAAGAAGCCGAGTTAATGGCCGGGTGCGAGATTCGGTCGGTGTATGCCGGGATTGCGGGTAGCCACATACGTAGTTTGAATTCGCACGGCATCGTCGCGATCCGGGATAGCGAGGTGACGCATAGCGATGTCGAGCGCGTCATCGATGCGGCGCGTGCGGTCGCCATTCCCGCGGATCAGAAAATCCTCCACGTCTTGCCGCAAGAATTTGTCATCGACAGTCAGGAAGGGATCCGTGAGCCCATCGGCATGTCCGGGGTCCGGCTGGAGGCTAAGGTGCACGTGGTGACCGGTGCGGTAAGCGCGGCCCAGAACATCGTCAAATGCGTGAAGCGGTGCGGGTTGGAAGTCGATGACATGATCCTGCAACAGCTCGCTTCAGCCCAAACCGTGCTTACCGAAGATGAAAAGGACCTCGGGGTGTGCGTGGCCGATATCGGAGGTGGAACGACCGATATCGCCGTCTACATCGATGGCGCCATTCAGCATACGGCGGTCATTCCTATCGCGGGCGACCAGGTGACCAATGACATCGCCGTGGCCCTGAGGACGCCTACCCATAATGCGGAAGAGATCAAGATCAAATATGCGTGCGCGCTGACGCAACTCGCGAGTCCCGAAGAGACCATAGAGGTTCCAAGCGTCGGCGATCGGCCTCCCAGACGGCTCATGCGGCAAACACTGGCGGAGGTCGTCGAGCCTCGCTTTGAAGAGCTGTTCTCACTGATACAAGCGGAGCTCAAGCGCAGCGGTTACGAAGAGATGATGGCCGCGGGCATCGTGCTTACCGGCGGTAGCTCGAAGATGGAAGGGGCCATCGAGCTGGCCGAAGAAGTATTTCACCGGCAGGTACGTTTGGGCGTGCCTCAGAATGTGACCGGACTGGTGGACGTGGTTAGAAACCCTGTTTATTCGACAGGCGTGGGTCTGTTGTTGTTTGGACGCGATAGCGCACGAAGCGGTTCTAGGCCCTCGCGCGTCGAGGGTGGTTTGTCCGGGGTTTGGGAGCGGATGAAAAATTGGTTTCAGGGACATTTCTAGGCTTAACGACGGGATGATAATGCGGGTACTACAACGAGCGGAGGTCAGGCAATGTTTGAATTAATGGATACCTATACTCAAAGTGCGGTAATTAAAGTGTTGGGGATCGGCGGGGGCGGCGGCAATGCGGTTCAGCACATGCTGGGAGCCAAGATCGACGGGGTGGAATTCGTCTGTGCAAATACGGATGCTCAGGCGTTGAAAAACTGCTCGGCCAGGACCATCATCCAGTTTGGTAGCAATATCACCAAGGGCCTCGGCGCGGGCGCCGATCCGGAGAAAGGGCGGCAAGCTGCGCTTGAGGACCGCGATCGGTTCATGGATGTTTTGGACGGCGCGGACATGGTGTTCATCACTGCCGGACTGGGTGGCGGGACGGGGACGGGCGCGGCGCCGATCGCGGCGCAGGTGGCCAAGGAGATGGGCATCCTCACGGTGGCCGTGGTGACGAAACCTTTCGCGTTTGAAGGTAAGAAGCGCGCCGAAATCGCAGGCGACGGTATCCGGCACCTCAGCCAATACGTCGATTCGCTGATCACCATCCCGAACGAGAAGCTAATCGCCGTGCTCGGCAGGGAGATCAGTCTGCTGAATGCCTTTAGATGCGCTAACGACATATTACTGGGGGCCGTTCAAGGGATCGCCGAGCTGATCACCTGCCCGGGTCTCATTAATGTTGACTTCGCCGATGTGCGCACGGTGATGTCGGAGATGGGGATGGCGATGATGGGATCGGGCGTGGCTACGGGACCCGACCGCGCCCGCGTTGCGGCGGAATCGGCGATAGCGAGTCCCCTGCTGGAAGACGTTAATCTCTCCGGCGCCAAGGGAATTTTAGTGAATATTACCTCGGGACCGGAGCTCACGATGGGTGAGTTCGAGGAAGTCGGAAATACCATTAAGGGCTTTGCATCCGACAGCGCAACCGTGGTGGTGGGAACCGTGATCGATGCGGCCATGACCGATGAGGTGCGCGTGACGGTCGTCGCCACGGGCATCGGCAGCGAGCCGCGCTCGCTCGCGGAACCGGTGGTGCTGAACAAATCCAAGCCTGTCGCCGAGATCGATTACAAGGCGCTCGAGCGCCCGACGGTCATTCGCAACAAGGCAGACAAAGATCCGGTAACTCTCGATAAGGCCAGCCCAAATTATCTTGACATACCGGCCTTCTTAAGACGGCAGGCGGATTAACGCTTGCGTGACACGGGAGGCATTTTTGTTGCATTGCGGTATCGCATGTTAGACTTGCAATAACAACTACTGGCGAGCGAGGGGGACATGATAAAACAACGCACTCTCAAAAATGTCATTCGCGCCACTGGGGTAGGCTTACACACCGGAAAAAAGGTATTAGTGACGCTACGCCCCGCCGCGGCAAACTCCGGGATCATCTTTCGCCGTACGGATCTCAATCCACCGGTGGAAATCCGGGCGCGCGCCGAGAACGTCGGTGATACGCAGCTATCGACCAGCCTTGCCAGGGGTGAGGTGCGTATTTCCACCGTGGAGCACCTGCTGTCTGCGTTCGCCGGCCTCGGTATCGATAACGCCTATGTCGATGTTAGTGCGCCCGAGGTTCCGATCATGGACGGGAGCGCGGGGCCGTTTGTCTTTCTGCTACAGTCTTCCGGCATTGAGGAACAGAACGCCTCGAAGCGGTTTATTCGCATCAAACGCCAGCTTGCGGTCGAAGATGGGGATAAATGGGCAAAATTTGAGCCTTTCGATGGCTTTAAAGTGTCATTCTCCATCGAGTTCGATCATCCATTTTTTCGCGAGTCGTGCAAGTTCGCGGAGGTCGACTTTTCGACCACCTCGTTCGTAAAGGAAGTCAGCCGCGCTCGCACCTTTGGATTCCTGAAGGAGGTCGAGATGCTGCGCGAAATGAATTTGGTGTTGGGAGGGAACCTCAGCAATGCCGTCGTCGTTGACGATTACCGCGTGCTAAACGAAGACGGTCTGCGCTATGAAGACGAGTTTGTAAAACATAAGATTCTGGATGCCATCGGGGACCTTTACTTATTGGGTCACAGCCTTATCGGTGCATTTCATGGCCACAAGTCGGGACATGCATTAAACAATCGGTTGCTGCGGAAGTTGTTGGAAGATAAAACAGCGTGGGAACTCGTTAGTTTCAAGGACGAAGTGGAATTGCCGATCAACTTCATGCGTCCATCGCCGGCCGTATAAGAGGTTTGAAAGGTACTTAACCGTTTTTTGATAGGCGCTCTAAGGCGAGTCCCAAACCGGGATCCGAGCACTGTTTCGATACAGAGAGCAAGAGGGCAGCGCTGCCTGATGACAGAACGGGACGCGTAGCGTTCGGTTTGTGCGTTGTTTCTATCCGCGGGTGGATCCTCACATGAAGGGCGCGCAGGGTCTCGTTCGGGCATTGTGCCTGTAATTGCTCCATGAGCTGGGGCGCCATCAACCGGACGCGGGCCGCCCAAACGGGCGAAGTTGTGCTTACGACCAGCATTTGGTCCTGCACATTGGCTACCGTGCAATGATGTTTCCATTCGGGCGCCAACACGCTAAGTAGAGCACCCTCTAACGCGGCGAGGCGCCGTGCATGGTTGACCAGTTTCCCGCACCGGCCGGAAGGATTAATATTGAGCAGCATACCAATGGCGATGGCTTGGTGGGGTTGGCGAGGCACCGTCGGGCGTCCGTAGTCAGTTCACGATCTGGGCTTCGGTATGCGCATACTAGTTTCGATTATAGCAGTTGCTTTCAATGCATTTCTTACTTTAGATAAGTTCCCATACCTATGCGTGCAAACCTGAACATCAGTGGTTTCTTGGGCCGCGTTTTCGGGAGCCGTAACGAGCGACTCCTGAAGCGGATGACAAAGACGGTGACGCGAGTCAACGAACTGGAATCGTTTTGCGCTGCAATGAACAACGCGCAACTCGCGGCGAAGACCCAGGAGCTTCGAGATCGGTACGGCCATGGCGAGGCGCTAGACGACCTCCTACCGGAAGCGTTTGCCGCGGTCCGCGAGGTCGGAAGACGGGCGCTCGACATGCGGCACTTCGACGTACAGATTATCGGCGGGATGGTGCTGCACGCGGGTAAGATTGCCGAGATGCGCACCGGCGAAGGTAAGACGCTCGTCGCGACGCTCGCCGCTTACCTCAATGCGCTAACCGGAAATGGGGTGCATATCGTTACCGTAAACGACTATCTAGCCCGCCGCGATGCCCAGTGGATGGGTAGAATATTCGAGTTCCTGGGCATGAGCACCGGCGTTGTTGTTCCGGGCTTGTCACAAGCAGAGCGGCAGGCGGCCTACGGCGCGGATATTACCTACGGAACCAATAATGAATTCGGATTCGATTACTTGCGCGATAACATGGCTTTCTCCAAGGCCGACCGCGTGCAAAAGGGCTTGAATTTCGCGATCGTCGATGAAGTCGATTCGATCCTGATCGACGAAGCCCGCACCCCATTGATTATCTCCGGCCCTACCGAAGATCGTAGCGATCTTTATGTCAGGGTTGACAAACTTATTCCCAACCTTTCCAGGCAGCGTGACGGAAACGGTCCCGGCGATTACACGGTGGACGAGAAGGCAAAACAAGCCTATTTGACCGAGCAGGGACATGAGCGTGTCGAGCAACTTTTTGCGCAAGAAGGCTTATTGCAGGAAGGTGAAAGTTTGTACAGTGCTGGCAACATCGCATTGATGCACCACATCGGTTCGGCCCTGCGGGCACATGTTCTATTCCACAAGGACGTCGAGTATATCGTGCGAGATAATGAAATTATCATCGTCGATGAGTTTACCGGACGGACGATGCCGGGAAGACGCTGGTCAGAAGGACTGCATCAAGCGATCGAGGCCAAGGAGGGGGTGGCGATCCAAAATGAAAACCAGACGCTCGCCTCGATTACCTTTCAAAATTACTTCCGGCTCTACCACAAGCTCTCGGGGATGACCGGCACGGCGGATACCGAGGCGTATGAGTTTCAGCAGATTTACGGCCTGGAAGTGGTCGTGATTCCCACGCATAAGCCGATGATTCGTGACGACCTGGGAGATCTTGTTTACCTGCCTCAAGAAGATAAGTTCAAGGCGATTGTCGATGATATCAAAGATTGTCACGCTCGGGGCCAACCGGTTCTGGTCGGGACCGCATCGATCGAAACCTCCGAGTTTGTGTCCGCTCTGTTGCGAGAGGAAGGCTTGGAACACCAGGTATTGAATGCAAAATTTCATGCGAAGGAGGCGCATATCATCGCACAGGCGGGGAGGCCTGGAGCGATCACGATCGCCACCAATATGGCGGGCCGCGGAACGGATATAGTGCTCGGAGGCGGTTTAGACGAAGAGATGAAAGCGATCGAGAACCCGGACGAGGTCACGGTCGCGCGCTTGAAAGCCGAATGGCAGCACAGGCACGATCAGGTCGTAACGGCAGGGGGGCTTCACGTGATCGGTACCGAACGCCATGAATCGAGGCGCATAGATAACCAGTTGCGCGGCCGCTCCGGGCGGCAAGGCGATCCTGGATCCAGCCGCTTTTATCTATCGCTGAAAGACAATCTCATGCGTATTTTTGCCTCCGATCGAGTTGCCGGGCTCATGCAGCGCTTGGGTATGCAAGAAGGCGAAGCGATCGAGCATCATTGGGTCACACGTGCGATCGAAAACGCCCAGCGCAAAGTCGAAGGGCACAACTTCGATATAAGAAAGCAACTCCTAGAATACGATGATGTCGCCAATGATCAGCGCAAGGTGGTCTATGAGCAGCGCAACGAGCTTATGAATGCCGAGGATATCTCGGAAAATATTCAGGGGATCCAACACGACGTTGTTTACAACATGATCGATACCTACATTCCGCCGCAGAGTTTTGATGAGCAATGGGATCTGCAGGGTCTCGAGGATGCTATGGAGAGCGAGTTCGGTCAGCGCTTGGAGATCAAGAGGTGGCTGGAGCAGGATGGATCGCTCGATGAAGAGTCCTTGCGCGCCAAAATGCTCCGCGAAATCGAACGCGCTTACGAGCAGAAAGAAGCTGTTGCCGGAGCGCAGGTCATGCGCCATTTCGAAAAGGCAGTGATGTTACAGGTCTTGGACGCACACTGGAAGGAGCACCTCGCAGCGATGGATCATCTGCGGCAAGGGATCCATCTGCGAGGATACGCACAGAAAAACCCCAAACAAGAATATAAACGCGAGGCATTTCAGATGTTCTCACAAATGCTGGAAGAGATTAAACGCAATGTCATAGGGATCGTCTCGCGTGTGCAGGTGCGTGCGGAAGAAGATGTCGAAGCCGTGGAACGGCAGCGGCGGCGCGCCGCACCGGTCGAGTACAGCCATGCGGAAGCGGGGAGTTCCTTAGAGGATCAAGGTCAAAGCGCCGCCCCGCCCGGGCCGACGGTGAAATCGCCAGTCACGCGTCAGCATCCTAAGATTGGCCGTAACTCGTTGTGCCCGTGTGGCTCCGGCCGGAAATACAAACAGTGCCACGGAAAGCTTGTATGAGCGTACGGTAAATCCGGCGGGACACTGGTCAATGACGATTCCTCCGCACGGATGAACAGCCTCCTGGCGGTACCTGGGATCCGCCTCGGTACGGCCTCTGCCCGCATTAAACACATGGACCGTGATGACCTTGCGGTGATCGAGCTGTGTGAAGGTACCGCAAGCGCCGCGGTATTCACACAGAATCGCTTTTGCGCCGCGCCCGTGATCCTCGCACGTAGGCACATCGCGCAGTGTCCGCCAAGATATTTGTTGATTAACTCGGGTAACGCTAATGCCGGCACGGGCTCGCAGGGAATAGACGATGCGCTGACGAGCTGCCGGCAACTGGCCGGCCTCGCGGTTTGCAGGGACGAGGCCGTGTTGCCGTTTTCAACCGGTGTTATCGGTGAGCGGTTCCCGGTAGAAAAGATCAGGAGCGCGATTCCTGAAGCTGTCGGAAAGTTGGCAGCGGACGGATGGGATGCAGCGGCGCGGGCCATCATGACGACGGACACCGTGCCGAAAGCGTGTTCGGCTAGAGTCGAGGTGAGCGGTCGGACGATCACAGTGACCGGGATCGCAAAAGGGGCCGGAATGATACAACCGAAGATGGCGACCATGCTGGCGTTTATCGGAACCGACGCGGCTCTAGGGCTAAGTGCTTTGCAGCAAGGGTTGAAACGAATCGTAGACTGTACGTTCAACCGGATCACGGTCGACGGCGACACCTCGACGAACGACGCCTGTGTTCTCTTTGCTTCAGGCCGATCCGCTCTTCCGCTCATCGAGGATATCGACAGCGGCGAGGGGCGGATGATCTATACGGCTATTCTCGATGTCAGCTTGAAGCTCGCGCACTCAATCGTGCGCGACGGTGAAGGCGCCTCCAAGTTTATCTCGGTGGAGGTGCGCGCCGGCGAGTCCGAGGAGGAGTGCACGCTTATCGCTCGTGAGGTAGCCAATTCACCTCTGGTTAAGACAGCATGTTTTGCCTCGGATCCGAATTGGGGCCGTATCCTTGCCGCGCTCGGCCGCGCGGCGCCCAGGGATCTCGATATTAGGCGCGTGCGCATTAGCATTGACGATGTAGTGGTGGTTTCCGCCGGCGCACGGGCGGTAGGATATAGCGAGGCAAAAGCCCGGGCGGCAATGGCAAAACCCGAGCTTGCTATTCGCATCGAGCTGGGTCGGGGTAGCGCCAATAGCGAGGTGTGGACATGTGATTTGTCCTACGATTATGTTCGAATCAACGCCGGTTACCGTACCTAAGAACTTTTCTGCTCTTGCCCGTTCTTCCGTTGGTTGAGGTGAAATCCTACGGCCGACGACCGGTGCACGTTGCCGTGGGCGTCATCGTAAATGAGCGCGGTGAAGTTCTCGTATCGAAGCGAAAAGCTACGGCTTTTCATGGCGGATTATGGGAATTTCCGGGCGGAAAAGTCGAACCGGGAGAAGGCGTAACCCAAGCTTTGGAGCGGGAGCTGTTTGAAGAACTTGGAATAACAATAGTCTCCTACCGGCCCTTTATCCAGGTACCACATATCTACCAAGATAGAGAGGTTTTTCTGGATTGCTGGCGCGTCGAACAGTGGCGTGGAATTGCTAACGGCCGTGAAGGCCAAGCTATTACTTGGTCAGGCACAGCGGATCTCGATGAGAAAACCTTTCCCGAGGCGAATAAACCGATTATTACAGCGCTTCGGTTGCCTCCTTTATACTTGATTAGCCCCGAGCCCAGTGGGGATCTCGATCACTTTCTCGGGCAACTCGATCAGTGTTTATCCGCCGGTATTCGGATGTTCCAGTTGCGGTCTAAGGAGATGCCGATATCGCGATACGAGAGGCTCGCGCGCGAGGCGCTCCAGGTTTGTAATCGGCATGAGACCATGTTGTTATTGAATACTTCGCCGCGAACCGCCGTGTCACTTGGCGCGCATGGCGTACATCTTTCGGCGCGACGTTTACGTGAGTTGCGGGAGTGCCCTGTTGCCAGCTCCTATTGGGTTGCAGCCTCCTGTCATAGCCGTGTTGAGGTCGAATGGGCAAATGAGATTGGTGTCGATTTTATTGTGCTATCCCCAGTCCGTAGGACGGGTACGCATCCAGGAAGCCCAGTGCTCGGATGGCAAGAATTTAGCGAGCTTGCCAGGGGCGCGCGGCAGCCTGTTTATGCCTTAGGTGGTCTGAGCGCGCGCGATCTCGAAACGGCGTGGCGGTGCGGCGCCCAAGGGGTTGCGGCAATACGAAGTCTCTGGACAGCAAAGGAGTCTTACTCTACGGCTCGCCTTGTTAAGACCTCAGCGGATTAATCGGCGGCCAGGACATGTCGCGATTCGAAAAAGTCGTCGGCGTTGCCGAGAGGTGCTGAATCGTTGCCCGCTATCTTGCGCTTTTCGCCCGCCATTCACCGAGATCGATTATCCTGCAACGCTTGCAACAGAAGGGGCGCCATGGATTATCTTTGGAGATATCCACCGGTTTGCGACATACGGGGCAGCGTGCGTTCATAAAATACAACACTGTAGATCAAACTCGACATCGCTCCCTGTTTGAACAGGGCGTGCAGAGGTTTCAGGCTGTTCTAAAAAGCGTATCGTAAAACGGTGTTTACCGGCGCTAACTTCTGGAAACAACTCCGCTGCGGAAGGCAATTGAACTCTAATCAGTTGGTGAGCAACAGTCGGCTCCAAGGACTGCTGATAGAAACCGCCTAGGGCGGAAACTCTTGTCGTATAAGCGCTGTCACGGATCGCGTGGAGCGCAAGTAATACCCCATCTCTGATCACAGACAGTTCGTCTAGCCAGGCATGTATGCGGGGAAGCCTATGGGAGGACGGGCGATTCAGCCAATAGTGATACGCGGGCAGATCGAAATTACAGGTACCGCCCGGAATGGCAGTTCGCTGTTTAACGGCGGTAATGAGCTCATCCTGCCGGAGCGTGTGGCCGGCCTGATAACCCGGGTGTTTCAAGATTGTCAGCGTTTTATCGTGGTTTAACAGCGTCTCGTTGAGGCGATGACAGTCTACGTGAGGATTGCTTCTAAGGCGGCTAAAAGTCGCTAAATGGCGCTCAAGCTCCTTGATCAATTCACCCTTAATATCAGACCGCCAGAGAACATCCGTGATGTCGATCAACCCGCCCAACGCGGCACGGCTATCCCATTCCGAGAAACCGCTAATACGCTCGGAAATGAAAAGAAAAAGGTGTTCTAAACGAAGCAAGACGCGGACACGTTCATTCAAGGGTTGCTCATAGGTAATGATTGCGCCACCTTCCGTCAATGGAGCATACTCCCTCTGCTCGGGCGTTAAACGAGACGTTTCAACTGTCATGACTGAAGCTACACCGGGTTCGTCAACGTATCGCAGCGCTACAGTGAATTCGCGTTGCTAATGGGCAGCCCGGCACGCCAAGCTATAGAGGCCTCTTATTGAGAGTTGGCATAAGCGAGGTAGCGCTTATGCAACGCGTGCACCTGCCTTTGTATATGTGCCAAATTTGCGTCATTCGTTAGAACATAGTCGGCCGCTTCGAGACGTTCCTCGCGCGAGGCTTGGATCCGAATGATCGCTTTAGCCTCTTCTGCTGTCAAATGATCGCGCTGCATGACTCGCTCTAATTGAATCTCGATCGGCGTGTCGACGACCACAACGAGGTCGAAATTCGAGACCTGCCCTGTTTCTAGGAGCAGAGGGACACAGCAGATGCAATAGGGTGCGCGGACCGATTGCGCGCGTAGCTGCATTTCCTGCAAGATGTGTGGATGCAGTATCGCTTCAAGCTGCTTACGCCGCGCCGCATCGTTAAAAATTATCTTCCGCAATGCCGCGCGCCTTAATTCACCATGACTATCGAGAACATCGTTTCCAAACGTTTTGACTATCAGGGTTAAGAAAGGTTGGCTAGGCGTAACCAATTCGCGTGCGATCTGATCGGCGTCGATTACGGGGACGCCGAGGCCGGCAAAAACGGCGCACACGGTGGATTTTCCCGCGCCAAACCCACCCGTCAGTGCAATTCTCTTAGCTATGCTATCGTTATCCACCGCATGTAGGCTGTGACGAGATCCTTCCCCCAGAGTAGCGAAATCCATCCCGCAAAAGCGAGGTAGGGCCCAAAAGGTATCGCGGTGCCGCGATCCGCTCCTTGAAATGCGATTTGGGTGATGCCGACCGCGGCGCCGACGAACGATGACAATACGATAATAACCGGTATTGCCTGCCAGCCGATCCAGCCGCCGAGCATCGCGAGCAACTTAAAATCACCGTGGCCCATCCCTTCCTTACCGGTGGCGAGCTTGAACAATTGATAAACGATCCACAGGCTTAAATAGCCTGCCATGGCACCGCCGACGCTGGATTCAAGATCGGTGAAAACACCAAAAAAATTACATGCGATCCCGAACCAAAGAAATGGGAGCGTAATCGAATCAGGCAGATACTTCGTATCCATGTCAATGAAGCTCAGTGCAACTAAGCTCCAGCTTAAGAAAGCCGCGCATAGGGTTTGTAAACTAAAACCCCAGCGCCATGCAATCGCCGCTGCTGTTACGCCGCTTAGTAGCTCGACCAACGGGTAGCGCAAGGATATCGGCACGGCACATGCCCCGCAGCGGCCCTTCAGAAAACAATAGCTCAAGAGAGGGATATTCTCTAACGCAGTGATCTTATAGCCGCAATGAGGGCAAAAGGAACGTGGGGATGCTAGGGACAATCGTGACGTCGGGAAGCCGTCGGAATGACCAGATAATTCCGCGCACTGGGTTCGCCATTCTTGCTCCATCATCCGTGGTAAGCGATGGATAACCACATTGAGAAAACTCCCCGCCGCGAGTCCAATCAAACTCATGAAGATCGGAAACGCGGGCGGGGTCGTCTCGAAGAATACAGCTAGGGTTTCTAACACTAATTGGTCGCTAGTGCGTATCCACTTAGCCCCACCTGGATCTATATGTTGTGGTTAGTTGCTTCGGTTCCCACCAAAAGGGGGCACATCCAGAAGCCGGTGGGGTGAAGTAGATACCCACTTGGTCGCTTTCGGCGCGTGTGGCCGCGCACAGGCGAGATTATACCACCTGTCCCATCTTGAATATGGGTAGATACATCGCTATCACTAAGCCACCGATAACGACGCCTAAGAACGCCATGATGATCGGTTCGAGCAAGCTCGTTAGCGCTGCCACTGCATCATCAACCTCTTGTTCATACCAGTCCGCGACCTTACCGAGCATGGTATCGAGAGCACCTGACTCTTCACCTATCGCCACCATCTGAATCACCATATTGGGGAAGATTTTAGAATCGCGCATCGCCACG
This sequence comes from Pseudomonadota bacterium, assembly GCA_030859565.1. NCBI lineage: Bacteria > Pseudomonadati > Pseudomonadota > Pseudomonadota bacterium. The sequence goes on along the minus strand of JALZJW010000054.1, from coordinate 8,141 downwards.
TTCAGCTGGGTTCCCGTGGAGATTTCATCGCGCATACTTATGGTCGCATCATGGAAGATGATGTTCCCACACGCACCCGCAACGGCGGTCATCGCTTCCACCAAGGGTGTACCCGCCGCGAACATCGTCGATAGAGTACGATTGAAACGGGCTATACACGCTTTTTCAAGGATACCTTTGCCCACAACCGGAAGCTTTAACGCCAGCCGGTCTAAGAAATGGGCGAATCCAACAGAACGCTTTTTCAGTTGCATGAGGCCTACAATTGTTCCGATGATGCTGCCGAAGATTGCCCACCAGTATTCTTGGAAATATTCTGAAATTGTGATGACTAGCTTTGTAAGCGGGGGCAGATCGGCGCCAAATCCTTCAAATAGATTTTGGAATTGCGGTATCACGAAAATCATCAAAATGGCGGTGATGATAAACGCAACCACGATCACGGCAGTCGGGTAGAACATCGCCGATTTTATTTTTGACTTTAGGGCTTCGGTTTTTTCCAAATACGTAGCAATCTTATGCAGGATCGATTCTAGAATACCCGAGGCCTCACCCGCGGCGACGAGATTCACGTAGAGCTCGTTGAAATACAAAGGATGTTTTCCTAAGGAGTCGGCGAGTGAAGTACCTGCTTCGACGTCCGCTTTGACGGCTAGGAGAAGATCTTGCATATTCTTGTTTTCATGACCGCGCCCCACGATCTCAAAGGACTGTACTAGGGGGACGCCGGATGACATCATGGTGGCTAACTGGCGGCTAAAGACAGCGATGTCCTTGGGAATGATCTTTTTCTTCTTTCCCCCGCCAAAGAGGGAAGCGCGCTTTTTCGTAACTTTCAGCGGGTTGACGCCCTGCCGCCGGAGCACGGCTTTTACCGATGCATCGCTAGCGCCCGTAAGCTCACCCTTGACGCGCTTGCCGAATCTATCGAGGCCTTCCCAAAGAAAGGTGCTCTGTTTCAAGGTTGCAACTGCCATAAGCTCGCCTCATTAATCCATTGTTACGCTATTGATCTCTTCGATACTGGTGATGCCGTCTTTCACCTTTTTCAATGCGGATTTCCGAATATCGGGTATGCCTTCGTTTCTCGATTGATCGGCTAACTCGATCGCATTTGCTCCATCCATGATGAGACGCTTCATAGCGTCGGAGATTTGCATGACTTGGTAGATTCCCGTGCGACCTTTATATCCTCCATTGCACCGGTCACACCCGACGGCGTGATATACCGTAAAGCTTGTAGCCAGATCTTCCTCGGTAAACCCTTCCGAGCAGAGCGCGTCCTTGGGAATATCGACCGGTTTTTTGCAACTTGAACAAAGCCTCCGCACCAGACGTTGCGCGATAATGATGTTGATCGTCGTGGCGATGGCAAACGCGGGGATGCCCATATCGGCCATTCTTGTGAGCGTCTGAGGGGCGTCGTTGGTATGCAACGTGGACATGACCATATGACCGGTCTGAGCAGCCTTTACCGCGATAGAGCCGGTCTCGATATCGCGGATCTCTCCGACCAAAATGATATCGGGGTCTTGGCGTAGAAACGCTTTCAAGGCTTTGGGAAAGGTCATACCCGTTTTTTCGTCGACTTGCACCTGATTGACGCCAGGAAGGTTTATTTCTATGGGATCTTCCGCCGTGGAGATATTCACATCCACGGTGTTGATGATGTTGATCCCGGTGTACAAAGAAACCGTTTTCCCGCTCCCGGTAGGTCCGGTGACCAAAAACATACCGTACGGTTTCTTTAAGTTCCTCAAGAAAATTTCCTTCTGAAAATCTTCGTATCCGAGCATATCGATGTTAAGGCGAGCCGAGTCGGAGTCGAGGATACGGAGCACCGCCTTTTCACCGTAAAGCGTCGGGCAGGTGCTCACCCGAAAATCGATAGCCTTATTCTTTGAAATCTTAAGTTTTATTCGGCCGTCTTGGGGTACGCGGCGCTCGGCTACATTAAGCCGCGACATGACTTTAATTCGCGAAGCGAACTTGTTGGCGAGAGCCACCGGAGGCCGTGCAAGCTCGCTCAGTTCCCCGTCAATTCGGAAACGCACGCGGTAATATTTCTCATACGGTTCAAAATGCAGATCCGAAGCGCCTTTTCTGATGGCATCGAGCAGCGCCTTGTTGACAAAGCGAACCACGGGTGCGTCATCAACGTCGGAATCCTCTTTTTGTTCCGTTTTCTCTTCGTTACCTATCTCGAGGTCCTCGAGGTTTCCGAGGTCATCATCGCCTAACTGAGATAGGCTCGTGTCCGCGGCATCGAGGGCCTTCTCGATGGCTTTGGCGAGTTTGTCTTCTTCGACGAGAACGGCTTCGGTATTGGCGCCTACGTGGAATTTTATTTCGTCCAGCGCTTGCAGGTTGGTTGGATCTGAGACACCGATAAACAGGCGATTTCCTCTTTTGAACAAGGGAAATGCGCGGTGTTTCTTGATCAGATTCTCCGCCACCATTTTGGTGATTTCAGGATCGAACTCGAAGGCATTGATATCGAAGAGCGGCACCCCGAATTCTTTCGACGCTACCCAAGCGATGTCGCTGCTGCTGATAAGCTTACTTTCGACTAAGTAACTGACAAACGGGACTCTTTTCTTGGCGGCATATTGTGCAGCTTCGTAGGTGCGTTCTTCGTTTAGCAAACCCGCTCCCGCGAGTGTCCTTGCGAGGCCGGTCAAAAGCGGTTTATTCGGAGTCGCTGACATACCCGTATGCTGAATCATTTGTTTCGCTTGCTGAACGCTTTTTACCGCTCGCGCTGTTGTGTTCGTTAACGTCTGAAAAGGAAACGGCTAATTTATCACCTAAGTATGTAGCGTCACAGGGAATTTGCGAACCTTCCCGCAGACCCCGTTGTGGCACGGGCGCCCCTATTGTCACGTTACACGCTAGGGCTGAAATGCTGCTGAACGACCCTCTTTCTTAGGACATAAATAAAGCGACACAAGGATGGCTTTCCTTTAATTTACAGAAGAAATTCTTAACCTTAGCACGTCTTAAGATAACGGGATGTGCGGATTAACCAGGAGTTTATACAAAAGCGAAACGGAGACGGTGAGAAAATGCGGGACGAATCATATTATTCACGAAATGGTCCGATCATAGACCGTATTGAATCAATGCATGTTGCCATAGCGGGTGTTTTATTGATCGTGAACTAAACGCTCCGAAAAGAGAATCTGCCGTACGCTCTCGCGACTGCTACGTTAGGAGGGGCAAATATTAGGTCTCCGAATTTTATTTTTTGAAAGACTCGGCATTCGGTTCGGTATGAGCCAAAGAGGTTTCGGATGCATTCGAGATCGGTGTGCGGACGCCGTTCGCCCTTAGTGCCCCCTGGGGTTGTTTGGCTCGTGTTTCGTCTTTCCGAATGCGGCGGTCTCCGGGGACGTTTTCACTTAGCATTACCATGTGCTCGTCGCACAGGTTTAGGGAGCTTTTCGCGAGATGCTCATAAACCGCACGATAATTTACAGTTAAGCTATTAAAAAGATCGGCGGCCTTAGAAAAATGGTCAGTCACCCTTTGGTGGTATTCATCGGCGTCCAATTGCGACTTTTCAAGGGCTATCCTCGTCTGATCGAACTCCGTCCGCGTTTTATCCAGATCGGCTCGCATTCGTTCGATTTCTGCTTTGAGCGCTTTTATGCGTTTTGCCCCGGTTGAGAAAAAACGGCCGACCACCATACCGAAAACAAACATGATGGGCGTCGTCACCCAGAGCCACAACCTAAGATCTTCCATACAACATCTCCTTGATATGATTAAAGACTACGACCTGACATACGCAGGGACCGCATGTATATCGAGTGTATGTCTCATTTAAAATATTTTCTATTAGCACTTCCCTAATCGACGTCAGCACGAAATACGTTATGGGAAGGAATGTAGGCATCCAGACTGCAGGACGCGCCGATAGTTTTTATAACTATGCGGCAACAAGCCGACTTGGATAAAGGTGTGTAAGCCGGATAAGTGCGTTGTATAGCAACATTGTCATTGTATCCATTAAAAAACTAGTTGTGTTGTAAATACAACTCATCCGCATAAATCCGGTTTATGAGCATCTTAATGCATCCTCAATACGGTGGCGATATTGAGTAAACTACGGAGGCATTATTTAGCGCATACTTGGAGGGTTTATGAAGAAAGGGATCGACATTCGTTGGACGGGACTTCTAAGCTCGGTCGCAGTGGTGGTGTTTGCGGCGAGTCCTGCCGATGCCGTTGTGGTGGTCGGCTGCAACAACGGGTGGGAAGTCAGGTTCGAGGGTAGTGTAGCTACGCTGGGGTGGCTTAAGAAGAAAAACTTGGTTTCGCCCGAGGAATACGATCAAAACGTCAGGAAGTCATGAATGATTTTATGAGCATACCGGTGTACGAGGCGCGTCATTAGTTTTCAGGCTATGTCATGAGTGGTAATTCTCAAGGGCGGGATACCAGCGGCCATGCGCTATACGGTTCTAATCACAGGGTGTAATAGGGGCCTTGGCCTGGAATTCGTGCGCCAATACGCTCAAGCCGGATGGCGGGTGTTTGCGACCTGCCGTAATCCTGAACAGGCCATAGCCCTTAATCGAATCGCTTCGGCGTCACAAAAGCAAGTTACCGTTCACCGCTTGGATATTGCGAACCGAAAGCAAATCAAAGAGGTAGTGTCCGCAATCGGTGAGACGCCGATCGACTTATTGCTTAATAATGCCGGTATCGACGGACAAAGAAATGCGCAGTTCGGCGCCACGGACGAAGCGCGGTGGCTGGAAGCCTTCCGGGTCAATGCGATCGCTCAAATGAAAATGATGGAGGCATTGATCGGCTCAGTTGGGCGTAGCAAGAAGCGCATGATCGTTTGCTTAGGCAGTAAGATGGCGAGCATGTCCGAGAACAACTCCGGTAGCAGTTATGTGTATCGTTCTACCAAGGCGGCGCTCAACGCCATCGTTCGTAGCGCGGCGATCGATCTGCGGCCAAAAGACATCGCCGTCGTGGTGGTGCACCCCGGTTGGGTCAAGACAGATATGGGTGGAGTTAACGCCCAGATCGACGCACCGAACAGCGTCCGCCGGTTACGCGAGCTTATCGATAAGGTCACGCTCGCCGACAGCGGAAAATTCTTAAATTTGGACGGCACGCTTATCACCTGGTAATTGACTCTACGGCGGTGACTGGGACCTTGGTTGGCTCGAGCGCGGCACGTACTCGATATGCGAACCCGGTTCCTTTGCCATGAGGTCGCTGGTGTTGACCGATACGCTTTCACGATCTAAAGCCCGCGGGTAACGAGTCCTATTATTATTGCGTGCTCGAATCAACACCCAATACCCAAAGACGTTAGCGCGGCTTTTATCAATAACATCTAGATTGGTTTCCTGGATAAACGTATCCAATGACAGGTCCGTTCTAAAGCCAAGAAGGCGCGACAAAGGGGCAAGAAATCGTTCGATACCGCCCAGCACTCGATTGCGGCTCTTGAAATGGTTTAGAAAAAATAGTTCACCACCGGGTTTACAGACTCGGCGCATCTCGTTTACGAGGCGTTCTGGATGGGGTACTACGGAGGCCACATAAATCGCGGCAACCTTGTCGAAGGTATGGTCGCTGAAATGCGTCCGTTCCGCATCCATCACGCTCAGAGCGACAACGTGGTCGAGGCGAAGGCGTTCCTTGCGAGCGCGGGCGCGCTCAAGCATTTCTGAGGACACATCAATTCCCGTGATCTCGACGTCCGGCGGATACAAATCGAGCGTGAGCCCGGTGCCGACCCCGACTTCTAGGATCCGATCCCCAGGATTGCACCCCATCTTCCTGATCGCCGTGTGACGGCCCTTCTGCATTACCGGACCAAAATAGACATCGTAGAAGCCCGCGTAGCGCCGATAGGCGCTGCGTACCGCGTCGAGATCCATGTGAACATGCCCGTTTCGCCGCGATTTCTTCCCGCCCAACCCTGATTTTATGCTTTTTTTCATGACGACCTCGTTATTCTCGTGCCGTGGGCTTACCTGAGCCGACCCCACACGGTCCCCTGGAACGCAACGATAGCTCGGCTCGCCTCTAGGGGACAGGTTTAAATTTTAAGTAATAATGGCGTTGGAACATATGGATTTCAATGGGTGGTTCAAACAGTTACCGTTTCGCTTTGAAATCCTGTGGGCAACGGTAGTCGCAATCGGGTCTTGTCTTTTTAGCGTCGCGGCACCGCTTATCACAGGGCTGCGGACACATAGACTAATTCCCTGTACCCTAATGCTTAAGATCCGCGGCGTCCGCTGCCTACCTAGGGGCCTTGTGAAAAGTAATTGACCAAACCCATCGCGGCGAAAAATAACCCGCCGTAGCCAGCCATTAATCCCAGTCCGGCAAGCTTTTTCATTTTAAACTCCTGTTGTGCCGATTCGTTAATGGCGCGGTGACCGTAAACGACGGCCATGAGCGGACAGATGAAAAACAAAGGGATAATAAAACCCGCCATCCCGGCGACAAAGGAGGTAATCGCGAACTCCGAAGCTGAGGTAATCGGTAACTTGGATTCTTTCCCGAGCCGCATCCAGCGGAACCATGATTTCGCCAGCACCAACACGAGGATTGGCCACATCAATATCAAGTCGACGCGCAGGCCGTAATTGGGAATGTTTAGTTTGATCGCCCATTCATAGAGTATATAAGCAATGATGGGTATGAAGGGATAGTAGAGCACCCACGACGCCTTGTTCTTCACCTCAACGCGCAGTAATACCGGAATGCACAGTAAGACGATAACTATCCCTAGCGCTTGGATCTCGGCTTTAGTGAGCGGCATCGTTACAATCTCTACTCGAAAACGAGGCGCGAACAATAGCAACCTAGGGAGTCCTCAGCAAGCACGGCGCGCATTATTCGCCGAACGCATACCGGCCACCGGTGTCTATTGACCGGTGCGGCTGCACGTATTTTTTCGTCCAAGGAGTATTCGAGCATGACGATGATAAAACATGTATTTTTGAGGGGGGGATTTGCGCTTCTCTTTGCCGCGTTGCCAATGGCAGCCCTAGCTGCGGAGATCACGGTATACAAGAGTGCGCAGTGCGGATGCTGCAAGAAATGGGTCGAGCACATGCGTCAGAACGGCTTTGAGGTTAAGGCTCTTGATGTAGGAAACTTAGACGAGATTAAAAGAAAGCATGCGGTGCCTGGACACCTCGCCGCCTGTCACACCTCCATCGCCGGGGGCTATGTGGTCGAGGGACACGTACCGGCGGATGCGGTCAAACGCCTACTATTGGAACGCCCCAAGGTCACGGGGATCGCCGTGCCAGGCATGCCCATGGGCTCTCCCGGCATGGAAGGGGACCGAAAAGACGCCTATGAAATCATTTCGTTTGACACCGCGGGCGAGACTAAGGTGTTCGAGCGGCGCTAAATTGGAGGGCGCTGAATCGCTGTTTCCCGTGCATGCTTCGGGGGGTGAAGCGCAGAGGCGGGACGTTGACGCACGCAAGCGTATCCGCTGCTACGCGTGGCGCAGGCAGTGGACGGTGATCTCCGGCGGGCAGTTGATTCTTACCTCCACGATGGATGAGCCCGCGCCCGCCGAGGTATAACCTTGGAGATCGTGGTAGCGCCAGGCGCCACGCGCCATCCGGCGGGGGCATTTGGCGTCATAAATAATCGGCCATTGTCCGGGCAGGCAGATTTGACCTCCATGGGTATGTCCGCAGAGCAACAGTTTGAAACCCGCGTGAGCCGCTTGCTTGTATATTTCGGGTGAATGCGCGAGCAGGACAGCGACATTGTGAGGATCGATGTCGTCGCAGGCGCGCTCCAAATTATCGGTGCAATAGTAATGGGGGTCATCGATCCCGGCTAAATGCAACACCACCCCGCCCCGATTGATGGCGACGGACTCATTTAACAGTACGCGTATCCCCAGGTCCTCCATGGCCGGCACCATTTTCAGCGAGTCGTGGTTTCCCAGCACCGCATAGATGGGATCCTTGAGTTGCGAGCGCAAGCGCTCTAAGCCTTTCAGCGCTGCTTCGCAGCTTCCGAAGGTCTTATAGCGATAATCGCCGGTCATCACGCAAATATCGTGGTCGATGCCCTGAACGCGCTCCGCCAAAACCTGCGGGAAATCCCCGTCCATATCGAGATGCAAATCG
>JALZJW010000053.1 GCA_030859565.1 Pseudomonadota bacterium | reverse complement strand
CTAACCCACGGATGCGATCACACCATTGACGCTTCGGTCTTCGGCGGCGCGGTCTTCCCACCTTACCGCAAATCCGCCCACCGTGTTTCTTCCAAACGCCTTCCGTCACGGGCGGTTATTCAGCTAATCCGTCATTCCCGCGCAAGCGGGAATCCAGGCTTTTTACTCTGCTACTGGATGCCAGCTTTCCATCCTCGGGGCGCCAAGCAGGGCCGCCTTCGGCCCCGGCCAGCTTCGCTGGCGCTCGGGTACTCGCCCCTGGCCCTGGCTTTCGCTGGCATGACGGGAACATTATTGGGAACGTTTAACTGAGACGCAATTCCGGCTCGCGTCCGCTGCGCGGACTTGGCCGGTGTGACGGGTCTGTGTTCTGCGGCGTGTTTCTGTGACACTCCACAAGTGCATCACGGGAAGCACCGCGGATACACTCGTCGTGCAGAAGTTCCGGTTTGGGCGGCCGGGCCTAGAGCAACTTACGGAATTGCTCGACAGAGAGTCCAGCGTCGCGCGCAAGACCGCCCATGGTGAAGGCATTGATCGGATTGTGACGAGGAACGGTGAGAATGCGTTGGCCATTCGTCATCACAATATGCTTGCCCTGGCGTGCAATCCAGAAACCCGCCTTCTCAAAGGCACGCACTGCATCCAGGTGGTTGACGCCAGCAACTTTGGGCAAACGCTAGACCGTGATCTCGACTTCGCGGACCTCTTCGCCACGGAGCTGTTCCTCGACGACAGTTAGGTACTCGCGAATGGCTTCACGGATATTGTCCAAGGCTTCCTGCTCCGAGGGTCCTTGCGACCAGCAGCCGGGCAGTCCAGGCACAGAGACGCTGTAGCCTTCGTCAGATTCGTGAATTGCGATCTTGTACTTCATTTGAACCTCCGAAAGTAGTATAGCTCTCTCGCATTTCGGATGCCCAGCTAACGATTTCAACGCTCGCGTTTTAATTTGGCTTTAAGGTCGCTAAAGGGCTTGTAAGTGCCGGGCGTTTGCGGTTCGGTGCCCAGAGTCATTCCCTCGCCGAGAACCGCGTCCGTGTATCTGGCGTGCTCGTTGTCGTGGCAGTAGCGGCACAAAAGCTCCCAATTGCTGCCGTCCGGCGGGTTGTTGTCGTGGTTATGGTCTCTGTGATGGACGGTGAGGTCATGCACGGTTTCGGGGGCAAAGCCGCGCCCGCAGCGTGTACAAACCCAGGGGTAAAGGCGCAACGCTTGTTCACGGTACCCCTGGAGCCGCTGATCGTGCTCGTCGCGGGCTCGGGTTACGATTTCGTTGAGTTTTTTTTGGTTAAGGGTGCCGCGCACGGGCCGCGGCGGCCGGGAATGTGTCGTTGCCATACGCCCTCGCTTGAATTGAATATTTTCATAACTATAGCCGATGGAAGCGGTTTGGATCGCTTCGCAGGTCGCGGGCGCACGCGGCCTTCGCGCCCGAATCTCCCGTTATCCGTCCGCGAGCGGTTGCTTACATCGGTTGCTTAGCCAGTTGATAACGATGTGAGCCAAAGCGATACGCCGGCTCGAAAACACATGATCGGTATCCAGCGTCTCTACCGTAAGATCTCCATGCCCGCTATCGCGTAGCGCCTCGACCAGGGGTCCGTGATGTTGATCGAGGGGAAGGATGGTGTCGCCTTCAGCTCCGATGAGTAACAGGGATTTACCTGCCAGCTTGGGGACGAGCCTGCGTAGATCATATTTGGGCGCGTGCGCCATCCAGCGCGCGACCGCGGCTTGACCAGCGTCGCCGACGATGGCGTTCGCATCGTCGATGTAATAGGCGAGTTGCGAGGCGAACTCGGCGCTTTGTTGGGCCAACTCGCCGAACTTGCCGAGATTGGCGCCGGCGAGCGAAGCTCCGCAGCGGAGCCGCGGATCGCCAGCCAAAACCTCGAGAGAGACATACCCGCCCATGCTGTGACCGATGACGGCAAGGCGATCCGGATCCGTGCGGTACTTCCGGATGAATTCCGGTGATCTCATAAAGCCAGCCGCGGCGTGAGTATCCGCAATGGCGTGGTCTATCGAAAACCGCCCTTCGCTGCCCCAGGAGCCGCGATAGTGAAAAAAGAGCAGGTTCCAGCCGGCGCGGCGGATCGCATGGGCCAGATCCAGGTTTCTCTCGTTGCCCGGATAACCATGCAACAAGATGACGGCCGGATGCGGACCCGGGCCCTGCGCGACATAAACGATGCCACTGAGCTTGGCGCCCTGGCTACGGATCACGACCGGTTCCATCGCCGGGGGATAGGCCGGGTCGACGGTCGCGGGATCCATGAACACGGGATTGAGTTCCGTGCGCGGGGCGGATGTTTGGCACCCGGCCCCGGCGACAATGCTTAGTGTGAACGCGAGGAGCGCGTTCCGATAGCGATACGCGTGGCGCATTGGGTTTGCGTGGTGAAAGTTTATTGTTCAAGGAAATATATCTTCTATAAAATTAAGCCGCAATGAGTCTGTTAGGAACGGGTGCTTTCCACCATGACGACACCTGCCGCCTGGAGCGCGGGCTTTTCCGCGACCGAAGTTGAATCTGCTGGCAAGGTGCTCCGGATCGCCTCTTTGGCCGGGGCCGCGCTGTTCGCGGCGCTCGCACTTATCGCTTGCGGCGCGCCTGGGCGGTTGCCGGTCCTGCCTCAAACGGCGCAGCCGATGTTGGAGCCGATGCACGCGGTAATGCCGGATGGAGTCTTTTTGCCATCGCAGGCTTGGGTGCCGCCCGGTCCGGTGGTGGCCGTGGTGCTCGCTCTGCACGGGTTCAACGAATATAGCCATACTTTCACGGCCGTGGGTCCTTACCTCGCCTTGCGCGGTATCCTCACCTATGCATACGACCAGCGCGGTTTCGGCGCCACCGCGCGTCCCGGGATCTGGGCAGGCAGCGAGCGCCTCGTCGCGGATGTGCATGAGCTTACGCGCTTGCTGAGGCGGCGCCATCCGGGTGTTCCGGTTTACCTTTTGGGCGAAAGCATGGGCGGGGTTGTCGCGATGGCGGCTCTGACGCGGCCGGACCCCCCGGAGGTCGATGGTGTGGTGCTGGTAGCGCCGGCGGTGTGGGGGCGCCGTTTATGGAATCCGTTTGTGCGGGCGACGCTGTGGGTGATGGCGAATACCTTTCCGGGTCTTACCGTCACCGGCCGGGGTCTCAAACGTCGCCCCTCGGATAACGATGCCATGCGGGCGAACCTGTCCCGCGACCCGCTGGTCATCAAGGCGACACGGTTTGACTCCATCGCCGGGCTGAGCGATCTCATGGATGAGGCTCTGGCGGCGCTTCCCCGCCTCAGGCATCCGTCGTTGATCTTGTACGGCGCCCACGATCAAATCATTCCGAGGTCCTGCTTCGAGCGCTTTGTCGAGGGGCAAGCGGCGGCGCACGATTGGCGGCTTGCATGGTATCCTCAGGGTTACCATATGTTGACCCGGGATCTGCACGCCTCGGTGGTGCTCAAGGATATCGCGAGTTGGATCCTAAACCGGGCGGGCGCGCTGCCCTCGGGGCACGAGTGGTTCCCATCCAAAGCGAGTAGGCCACTTCTGACAGGCGCGGCGCCGGCCATGCGCTGACAGAGCCGAATGATCGATCCCGCGTTTGACAGCACGCTGGCAGATAGGTAACGTCGTTGTCGCGATTAGCCTTCCGGTTCGTCGAGTTGAAGACGCGGATTTACGCGTACTATTAGGATCAACCGTTAAGGCTTTGTTCAGATACTGGAGTTTTCCGAGGCAAGGTCTTTGGATACGAGATTTCCTAGAATCGAGCGGTTACCCCCGTATGTGTTTAGCACCGTCCAGGAGCTCAAGATGGCGGCGCGCCATCGGGGCGAGGACATCATCGATTTCGGGATGGGAAACCCGGACCAGGCCACGCCGCAACATATCATCGATAAGTTGGTCGAAGCCGCCCAGCGTGACGATACCCATCGCTACTCGACGTCGCGCGGGATCCCGCGTCTGCGCAAGGCGATCTGCGATTGGTATAAACGCCGCTACGATGTTGACCTGGACCCGGAAACGGAGGCCATCGTGACCATCGGTTCCAAGGAAGGATTGGCGCATCTATCCATGGCCATCGTCGATGAGGACGATACGGTACTGGTGCCGAATCCCGCCTATCCGATCCATCCCTTTGGCTTTGTCATCGCAGGCGCCGGTGTGCGGCATGTACCCATCGGACCGGGGATCGATTTCTTCGCGGAATTGCAGAAGGCTATCCGCGACTGTTGGCCGAAACCGAAGCTGCTGGTCCTCAACTTCCCGAGCAATCCGACCACCCAATGCGTGGAGCTGCCGTTTTTCGAGCACGTCATCGCCATCGCGCGCGAGCACGGAATTTGGGTCATTCAAGACCTCGCCTACGCGGACTTGGTTTTCGATGGTTATAAGGCGCCTTCCATCTTGCAAGTGCCGGGCGCCAAGGACATCGCGGTGGAGTTCTTTTCGCTCTCCAAGAGCTATAACATGCCGGGTTGGCGCGTAGGTTTCATGGTGGGTAATCCCCTCTTGGTGAAGGCATTGGCCCGGCTCAAGTCGTATTTGGACTATGGGACTTTCACCCCGATTCAAGTAGCTGCTATCGCGGCCCTGGAAGGGCCGCAGGACTGTCTTACCGAGATCAGGCGCATGTACTGGCGCCGCCGCGATGCGCTCTGTGAGGGGCTCAACGCCGCCGGCTGGAGCGTCGAGAAACCGCGCGGAACCATGTTCGTTTGGGCGCCGATTCCGGAACCTTATCGGAGCTTGGGTTCCTTGGAGTTTTCCAAGAAACTTCTCTTGGAAGCCAAGGTGGCGGTCTCGCCCGGGATCGGTTTTGGCGAGTACGGCGATCAGTACGTACGCTTCGCGCTCATCGAGAACGAGCACCGGACCCGGCAAGCGATCCGGGGGGTCCGTGAGATATTGCGCAAGGGCGACGCGATGCCGGTGCGTTCAGTCCATGGCTTGTAGCTTTATGGCCAGCTGGTCACGCTGGAACCACGTACCAACAGGCTGCTTAAAAACGTCGCGAGCGAAGACAGAACGCGGCGCGAGCGGCCGAGAAACCGGAGTTTACACGGCAGTAAATGAAGATTTCGAGGACGCGAGCAACAAAGCTATGTCGAGCACAGCAGTTTTTCAGCAGCCTGTTAAGGTGTGCAGGACTTGAATCCGGTGCAAGTCGGGCTCCTCGGGCTCGGCACCGTGGGCGGCGGAACCGTCCAGGTCTTGCGCCGCAACCGGGATGAAATCACCCGCCGCGCCGGACGGGCAATTGAAGTCACCCGCGCGGCCGCGCGCGACCTCGATAAACCCCGCGGCCTGCCTCTCGATGAAATTGCAATTACCAGCGATCCTCTGACGGTCGTTAACGATCCCGAGATCCGGATCGTGGTCGAATTGATCGGCGGCGTGGAGCCGGCCCGTACCCTGGTGCTCAAGGCCATCGCGAACGGCAAGCACGTGGTAACGGCGAACAAAGCCTTGATCGCAATCCACGGTAACGAAGTGTTCCAAGCCGCCCAGGAGCGAGGCGTGATGGTGGCCTTCGAGGCCGCCGTGGGCGGCGGAATACCGATCATCAAGGCGATCCGCGAAGGGCTGGCCGGGAACCGCATCGAGTGGCTCGCCGGGATCATCAACGGGACCGGGAATTTCATCCTCACCGAGATGCTGGATAAAGGCCGTGATTTCGAGACCGTGCTGCGCGAGGCGCAACGCCTCGGCTACGCCGAGTCAGATCCGGCCTTTGACGTCGAGGGCATCGACGCCGCGCACAAACTCACGATCCTGGCCGCGATCGCCTTCGGCATCCCCCTGCAGTTCGACAAGGTGTATACGGAGGGGATTAGCCAAATCACGCAGGCTGACATTGATTACGCGCAACAACTGGGTTACCGGATCAAACACCTCGGGATCGCGCGCGATGCCGGAGACGCCATCGAGCTTCGGGTGCACCCGACCTTGGTGCCGCGGCGGCAACTGCTTGCCAATGTCATGGGGGTGATGAACGCGGTGCTGATCAAGGGGGATGCCGTCGGCCAGACCTTGTATTACGGGGCCGGCGCCGGCGCCGAGCCGACGGCCTCGGCAGTGGTGGCCGATCTCGTGGACGTGGTGCGTACGCTCACCTCCGATCCGGAGAACCGCGTACCGCATCTGGCTTTTCAACCGGCCGCCCTGTCGAACCGCTGCGTGGCTCCCATGGACGCTGTCGCCACGGCCTATTACTTGCGCATGCACGCGGTGGATCAGCCCGGCGTCTTGGCGGACATCACCCGCATCTTTGGTGATCTTCGGATCAGTATCGAAGCGATCCTGCAGAAGGAGCCGGTGCCGGGCGAACCGCATGTCCCCATCATTTTCCTAACGCACCGGGTACGGGAGCGCTCCATGAACGCGGCCATCGAGCGCATCGAAGCCTTGGAGTCGGTTACAGGCCGGGTGACGCGCATTCGCCTGGAGACGTTCGCGTAAGGAAGCTCTGCAAAAGTGTTGCGAGCAAGCCCAGATGCGCGAAGCCGCGGAGCGAGCGACGAGACATATCAGGTAGATAGGCGAGCGACTAGCGAGCACGCGACAAAGCAGATGGGCTGCGCAGTAACTTTTGCAGCGCTTCCTTAAATTTGGACACAAGCCATGACGCCGTATACCGGACTCATAGACCGTTACCGCCAGCGCTTGCCGGTCAGCGAGGCTGTGCGCATCATCAGCCTCGGCGAGGGGAACACGCCGCTCATTCGCCTGCTGAATATTCCCGAGCTCATCGAGCGCGACGTCAGTCTGTATGTAAAATACGAGGGCCTGAATCCGACCGGTTCTTTCAAAGACCGGGGGATGACCGTGGCGGTCACCAAGGCGGTGGAGGAGGGCAGCCACGCGGTGATCTGCGCCTCGACGGGAAACACCTCCGCTTCCGCGGCGGCCTATGCCGCCCGTGCGGGGATCGCGGCGTTTGTGTTGATCCCCGAAGGCAAGATCGGGCTCGGAAAGCTCGCGCAGGCCATGATGGCGGGTGCGATCGTGTTGCAGATCCGGGGAAACTTTGATGCCGGGATGCGGCTGGTCAAGGAGGTCGCCGCGCGGGCGCCGGTGACCATCGTCAATTCCATCAATCCTTATCGATTGCAGGGACAGAAAACCGCGGCGTTCGAGATCATCGAAGCGCTCGGACGGGCGCCGGATTTCCACTGCATACCGGTCGGTAACGCCGGTAACATCACCGCCCACTGGATGGGCTATAAGGAATATGCCCGCGATGGCCTCGCGAATACCTTACCGCGGATGTGCGGCTACCAAGCGAGCGGCGCCGCGCCGTTTTTACGCGGACATGCCGTCGATGATCCGGAAACGGTGGCGACCGCCATCCGCATCGGACACCCGCAATCTTGGGACCCGGCTTGGGAAGCGAATAAGGATTCCCAGGGATGGTTTGATGAGTTGAGCGATGAGGAGATCCTAGCGGCCCAAAAGCTCCTCGCGGAGAGGGAGGGCATCTTCTGCGAACCCGCTTCGGCGGCCTCGGTCGGCGGAGCCTTACGCGATCTCGCGAGCGCTAAGATCCCCGCCGGGAGCCTGGTCGTTTGCACACTCACGGGCCATGGCCTCAAGGATCCCGACATCGCGATCCGGCAAAGCAGCGCTCGGCGCGTGAATGTCGATGCCACGCTTGCCGCGGTGGAGCGGGCGATTATGGACAATATGGCCTAATTCCGCTTCCATTTCATTCGTATAACTTTGTCGCCTTCCTCGCTCGCTCCTCGCCTACCATCTCGGTATGTCTCGTCGCTCGCTCGTCGGCTTCGCGTTCTACTTTTGAACTGGAACCGGAATAAGTGGATACGTCTACCCCCGATTGACGCGACAGCTTCCAGCAGCGGTGGACGTGCGGCCGCCGGGCGAAGTCCAGGGGAATCGTGTCCCGGGTGATGTCTTCGATGTTGATCCCGGGTAAGGAAACCCGCAGCTTGAAATGCTTGCTGTTGGTCGAGAAGAGCAGCACGCCGTCGGCGCTCAGAAGCTCGAGCGTATCCTTGATCAGCGCCTCGTGATCGCGCTGGACGTCGAAGGTTCCGGCCATGCGCTTCGAGTTAGAGAAGGTCGGCGGGTCGAGGAAGATGAGACCGTAACGTTGGCTTGCTTTGCATTGTACCGCCTCCTGTATCCATTCCAGGCAGTCCGTCTGAATAAACGCATGCGGACCCGTATCGATTCGATTCAAGGCGAAATTGCGCCGCGCCCACTCGAGGTAGGTGTGCGAAAGATCGACGGTCGTCGTGCTCGTGGCGCCCCCCAAGGCCGCATACACACTGGCGGCGCCCGTATATCCGAACAGGTTCAAAAAATGCCGCCCGGCCGCCAGGGTTTTGACGAGGGCGCGCGTGCCGCGATGATCGAGAAAAAGGCCGGTGTCAATATAGTCCGTGAAATTCACGGCGAAGCGATGGCTACCCTCATTGACGGTCACGAAGCGTCCTTCCTTGGCGAACTTCGTATACTGCGCCCGGTCTTTTTGCCGCTGGCGTAGCTTGAAAAACACCCGGTTCGCAGGTACGCTGGCGAGATTGGGAATCACGGCGAGGGCGGCATCCCGCCGCGCCGCCGCTTTGAGCGCGTCGACGGTGGGCGGGGGTGCGTACTCCTGCACATAAACCCAAGACTCCTCGCCCCCGTAGAAGTCAATCGCTAAGGCGTACTCGGGTAAGTCGGCGTCATAGAGCCGGTAGCATTCGACACCCGATTGCCGCGCCCAGCGGGCCAGGGAGCGCATATTCTTGCGGAGACGATTCGCGAACATCTCGACGCTCTGCGCCGGCAGGCTTGCCGGGCGCTCTTTGATATCCGGTAGCTCGATTGGGGGAGCGGCTGCGCGCGCGGAACAGTGAAACAACGTCAAGGAGCACTCGAGGCCGCCGTTGTACAGCGGAGTGGTTCTGCTTGCATCCATCCGTAGCCGGTAGAGAAGCTTGGTGTTCTCCGTGAATATCGCCGCGTCCCAGCCCGAAAAATTGCGTTTGAGCGTGTCGCCGATCTCGGCATAGAGCCGCGGCAGCTCGCTATCGCCTCCGACTCTGCGTCCGTACGGCGGGTTAACCACGATCAATCCAGGCGTCGGCGCTTTGGGCGGGGCCGCTTGCAGTTCTTGCCGTGTGATTTGAATAAAGCCGGCTATGCCCGCGCGCTCGGCGTTCTTGCGCGCGGATGAGACCGCACGCGGGTCGCGGTCGAACCCGGCGATCGGCGGGATGTTCTTGATGCCTTCCTGTTTGCGAGCCTGCGCCTCGTCCTGCAGCCGCTCCCAAAGCGCCTGATCGTGCCCGCGCCAAGCGAGAAACCCGAAATACCCGCGGATGAGCCCCGGTGCGATGTCCGCGGCGATGAGGGCCGCCTCGATCGGAAGGGTGCCCGAGCCGCACATCAAATCCATGAGCGGTTGGCCCTCGGTCGCGCGCTGGGGCCAATCCGCGAGCAACAGGATCGCGGCGGCGAGGTTCTCTTTTAACGGCGCCAGCATGGCGTCGTCCCGGTAGCCCCGCCGGTGCAGACTCTCGCCGGAGAGATCAATGCTTACCGTGGCCTCGTTCTTATATAGGTAAACGTTGACTCGTAGATCGGGCCGATTCATCGCGACCGTCGGCCTTGATCCGAAGAGATCGCGGAATTGGTCGACGATCGCATCTTTGACCTTGAGCGCTCCGAAATGCGAGTGGGTGAGGAACGAATCGGCGCTATTCAGATCGACAGCAAACGTGTTGTCAAGACCAAAGTGTTCGTGCCAGGCGATCGCGCGCACGCCGTCGTACAGCGCTTCGGGATCGGAGGCCGGAAAGTGGCCGAGCCGTAGGATGACCCGCGATGCTACGCGCGACCAAAGGCAAGCGCGGTAGCCGGCTTCAAGCGTGCCAGCGAATGCCACGCCCGCCGATTGAACGCGGATCTTAGTGGCGCCGAGCGCTGTCAGCTCCCGTGCCAGAAGAGCTTCCGTCCCTTTCGGTGTGCTCGCGAAAAAACGTAGGATCAATCCAGTTCTCTTGCGTTGGATCATTCAGCGATAGACTCAACGATTGCACATTACTGCGCATTCTAATGTAGCAAGTTCGGAAGGAGCGCGGCGGTTTCCGCGGAATCCGGTATGGCGATCCACTATCATTTCTAGGATCCCGCCGCTTGTGGGGCTTCATCCGGGTTACGATTTCTAGAGCAACAGGAAATACATGTCACCAAGACCGGCCGCGCGAGCGGCCGAGGGCTGCGATGATGTAACGTCAATTTGAATTTTCCAAAGGCGAGCGCGGGAATTTCTAATAGCCGGGCACGGCCTTCAAGCTGCCGGTGTACCTCGATGAGGAGGTGCACACCTATTTCATCTTTTCAGTTGCATAAATTCTGCGGTTAAGCGGTGGGAAATGGCGTCGGACACAGGGTTTCAGTGAGTTTTGTGCTTTTTGCTGGATCTCACCGCTGGTGAAACCAGCTCTTCAGAACGATATATGGTGCCGAGCAGGAGGCCGAGCTCACCGCTTTGGCGTGCGGCGGCTCACGGAAGAGATGCGCAAGCGCCCCGGGCTGGAAGGAGTCAGCCGCGAAACGGTACGGGCGGCTTTTAAAAAAACCTCCTTAAACCCTGGCGCAAAGTGATGTGGTGCATTGGCCGAATCACCGAGGAATACCGACAGCGGATGTACGATCTGCTCGCGCTGTATGCGCGGCCTTACGATCGCCGCGAACCCGTCATCTGCGTGGACGAGAAGAGCAAGCAACTTCTGGAGCACACCCGCCCGGTACTGCCGGGCGGGTGTGGTGTCTTGCTCAAGGAGGATTACGAGTACCGCCGCGCCGGAACCTGCAACCTCTTCGTTGCCGTCGAACCGCAAGGTGGCCAGCGCCAGGTCCAGGTGACCGCGCAACGCACCAAGCACGATTTCTGGTTGATACGGTGTATGCCACCGCCCGCCGCGTCCATCTGGTTCTCGACAACCTCACCCATTTCCGCAGGATCTATTGTCGAAGTCCTGAGTGCCCGGCAGGCCAAAGCCTTTCTGCGGAGGGTTGAGTTCCACTACACACCCAAGCACGCCAGTTGGCTGAACATGGCCGAAATCGAGATCGGAATTCTCGATCGCCAGTGCATCGGTAGGCGCATCGCCCATGCCGCCGCCTTGGCGGCGGACGTCGCGGCGTGGCAACAACGTCGCAACGCCGAACGACAACGGATCGAATGGCGCTTCACCCGCCCTGATGCTGATCGAAAACTGGGCCGGCGTTATGTTGCGTAAGTAACGTGTCTAACTACTAGATTACCTATGAGTATATCCGCACCTTTGGAATCGGTGTCACGAATGAGCACCGCCATTCGCGCACGTGCGTCATTTTACTCATGATTTCATCACGGAGATTCCACGCAAGTAGCAGCAGATAATCGGGTTTGGTTTCATTGATCTTGTCGGGATGATAGATCGGGATATGTGTCCCTGGTAAGTAACGTCCTTGCTTGTAGGGACTTCTGTCCACTACATAATCGATAAAATCAGAACGGATGCCGCAGTAGTTTAAAAGTGTGTTGCCCTTGGCCGGTGCGCTATAGGCCACGATCGATTTACCGTCCTCTTTGGCATTGATCAAAAAGCGGAGCAGATCACGCTTGGTCGCCTTTACCTGCTCGGTGAATGCAAGATATGGATCGAGCGACGTGAGTCTAGCGTTGTCCTCACGCTCTAATAGACTCGTGACTCTTGAGCTCGTAGATTTAGCCTCATCTCCTGTGTGCCGCGCGTAAACCCTGAGCGAGCCACCATGGGTGAGGAGCTCCTCGACATCGAAGATGGTCAGGCCGTGGTGCGCGAAGACCTTGTTTACCGTGATAAATGAGAAGTAAGAAAAGTGCTCGTGATAGATGGTATCAAACTGCTGCTCTTCCATCAGGCGCAACAAATGAGGGAACTCCATCGTGACTACGCCTTTGTGTCTAAGCAGGATCTTTAATCCTTCCACGAAGTCGTTTAGAGCCGGTACATGCGCAAGGACGTTATTGCCGATGATCAGATCGGCACGCATCCCGCCTGCCACGAGTTCTTTAGCTGCCGCCGTACCGAAAAATTTTACCAGTGTGGAGATACCTTTCTCGACCGCGCGCGATGCTACGTTGGCGGCGGGTTCTATGCCGAGCACCGGGATCCCGCTGGCAACAAAAAACTGAAGAAGATAGCCATCATTGCTCGCAATCTCGACCACCTGGCTGTGCTGATTCAAGCTTAGGCGTTCCACGATCATTTCAACGTAATTCTTCGCATGCTGTACCCAAGAATCGGAGAAAGAAGAGAAATAAACATAGTCGCTGAAAATATGCATCGGGGTCTCGAACTCCTCTAGCTGGACCAAGAAGCATTGCTCGCATACGAAGGCGTGCAGCGGATAGAAGGGTTCGATCTGGTTGAGCCGATCAGGGTCGACGTTTGAGTTTGCAAAAGGAGACATACCTAGATCGGCAAAGCTGTGTTTCAAGCGGGCACCGCAGAAGCGACACTTCTTTTGATTCATATTCGTTTTGACAGCACTTGACGATATCTATGTTTTTTAGATTCTTCTCGATTACCAACTGAGAGGTTGTGAATAAATCGTTCTGAGCAGCCCCGAGCGCCAGGAGCCGCGGAGCGAGCGACGAGACATACCAACGAGATTTTTATCCACGGGTACCGGTTCGCTTTAAGCTCGTCAACGCCAGTCAATTTCCGGCATTATTGAGGCGTTTTGCAACACCGCCCGCTTCCTCGGAGGGTTTCATTGAGCCTCTGTCCCTAGTTCCGTTAGTAGGTTTACAGCCTTTCTTGCGATAGAGTTGAGGCTTTCCAGGATTGATGTCATCGACAAGAGGCCCGAGATGAAATCCGCAGGCGCGACCGACGCCTCAAACCCTGGAACGGGATAACCAACGTCCGTGAGACACGACGGAAATTGCTAAAGCAGACGATACCGGCTTTTTAAAAGTACCGTTCGGTAACTTCGATTACATCCCCCGGCAACACCGGTGTGTTTTGATCCGCCGATTGTTTGGTTTTTCCTTTATCCGTGGATCGAGTAATATAGACATCATCGGTATCTGCACGGTAGGTAAAACCGCCGGCCAAAGCAACTGCGGTCACTACCGTCATATCATTCACATAAGGATAGCTACCGGGCTTTTGTACCTCTCCAAGAATGAAGAACGGGCGGTTATCAATGACCTCAACGCTAACACGTGGATTTTTAATGTAATCTGGCGATAGCTTGGCCACAATGGACCTCTCCAGCTCTTGTACCGTGAGGCCACTCGCCTTAACGGACTGGATAAGCGGCAATGCTAGGTTTCCTGTGCTGTCTATATTCGATTCTCCCGAAAGGTTCTCGTGTCCAAACACGGTCACCTTTACTTTGTCACCCGTCCCTAAACGGTAACCCTTTTGGTCACCTTGGGCGCTTGCAACAGCGACTGACAAGACCAAGACCATTATTAACGTGATAAACCTAAAGAACTGATGATTAACCATGGATGCGACCTCTTGTTCCGACAGCGTTCGTCATTATTTAATAGCTAACCGGGATAATGTCAAACGTTGCCTTGGGGCATGAATATGACGCTACAACCGCGCTTGCTAAGTACCAGCACGATCAGTCGATGGTTGTCATGCACCCTCTGTGCCAACATGACTGAGACATCTTTCTCCGTGTAAATTAATGTTGAGGTGCGGGGAGGATTAACATGAGTCGATTTAGAAGCCTAGCGACACCGGACCCCGAGGTGGCGGAGAAGGCCGTGCGCAGGAAGTTCACTGCCGAGTATAAGCGCTCGATCCTCGAGCATCCGATGCCGGTCGGGATGAAGGAGCGATCGGTGCGCTGCTACGCCGGGAGGGGTGGATCAACCCGCCGGCGACCGAACATAAGCAACACTAAATTCTTTGGAAAGATGTCTCAAAGTCGTTGACAAGGTCCGGCAGTTCCGCCGCAAAGCCGGCTTCCGGGCTAATAGCGCGCGCGAGTTCGCCGCTGGTGACTTGCATGAAGCCTAAAGTTTTACCTTCAGTGTCAGCGTCGCCGTATTTTGCGAGTAGTCATTAAAATCAGAGCTCCGATCCCTGTAGCCATAACCGATTGATAGGTCCAGGTAACGATTCATCAAGTACGTAGCCCCTACGGTGGCCAGCAGACTGTCGTCTGTACGATCGATATCGTTGAAATCTTCTTGAATACCGAAGAGGCTCGCTTGCAGCAGCAAATTCCTAAGTAGTTCGTGGTCTACGATAAAGCCATAGCGGGTGCGAAAGTATCCGGCTGCAGGCGTTCCTCCAACCGTTGTATTAAAGGTCGTGTCTTCAATCGTACGTTCCACTCTGCCGGTAATCGTCGTCAGGGTGGTGACATTCCAATAGATGGATGCGCCTCCTGTTATGCCATCGATCGTTCCGAAGCGTGGGTCGTCGTAGAATTGAGAACGATAACCAACGTGGACTTCTCCGGTAGTCACGCCGGTAAGCGCAAGCTCCGCTCCTAAGGCGACTTCGTAACCATCTGAACTTCGTAGACGATCGCTTAGCGGATCAAACTCTATGTCGTAGGAGCGGTTGTTATAGCTACCCAGCAGAAAAGCGGAGTAACCTGGCCTGAGCTCATAGGCGGCGCGGAGCGTACCGATGGCGTCAGTGCGGTCACGCACATCTTGACGGATCGTTGACCCGTCATCAGCGGTGATATTGTCATAGTCGTACTGGGCTCCTGTACCCTCGAGTCTGACGGACAAGCGATTGAACCTGTGGTTATAGCCGCCGGTTATCGTATAGAGGTCATATTCGCCCTGATTTCTCCCCTGTGGATCGTCCGGGTCCCCACGATTTTGATGAAGATGGGAATATAAAGCGTTTACGAACAGCGATTGGTTGCGGGTAATGTCTAGGCGTCCGTCCGTTCCAAAAGCATAATCTTCAAAGTCCTCATCCCCGTTGTCGGCATATTTGGCGATATTCGCATCCGCTCTAAAGTTTAAAGCGTGATTGTTCCAGTCCGACCTCGCCTTAACACCCGGACTGATAAAGGTAATGAAATCGTCTTTTTCCTCCCGGCGCGCTAAGATGTTGTCGTTGTACTGCTCGCTTACGGCAAGTGATGGATATATCAGGAATCCGGCTGCCCGAATTCCGAGTGGATCCAGCTCTGGCCGCTGGCGCGACGTGACTGTCTCGCCGTAGCCTACCTGCTGTCCTTGTGCGGCTGGCATAAGCAGCAACATTAGCCAACAAGACATAACGCGTGTACTAATTTTCATTAGAGACCCCCCTATTGTTAAACCGTAGATGGGCACAACTTTGTGCAAATCCTTGTACAAACACGGGGCAGGAGTATGCCCATTGTCCGTCTTGTTGAGGAAATGCGCCTTTGGTCTGACACCATCATAAACCAGCGGCGGTATTTGTAACTCTCTCGCCGCGACCTCATGGTTTTATTCCTAGCGGACTGCTCGTTTTGAACATAGCAGCGTTGGGGAACATCATCAATAGCTGTTCCAACACCCGCTCGGAACCAGAATAATCAACCAACCATTCATGAACAATCGTAACTTTCAGCATAAGAATAAGGATAAAGGATATAAAATAAGGATACAAAATTCAAGGCATTTTTAATGACTCCAGGCACCGAGATTATACATCCGCCCACAACGAACCACCCGGCTTTAGCACTTCTGCCGATCAGAACTTTGAAGTGGTTAGATTCGGTTTAATAACGATAAGCACCAGCATATGACAGCACTCAGCTTATGATCAGTGGGGCCAGGATCGGGAGGTTGGCGGTGGCTAACCGTGTGTCAATGCCACTTGCTTTACTCCGCTTACGAATAGGAACATGACACCCGAGGCGAGTGCGATGGGCAGGATTTGTACCACGAAATCCATTGCTCGCAAAGGCAATATCATTCTGTAACGGAGCAAACGAACATCGAAGATCAGCCCGGCTATATCCGCGGACGCTCCTCGAGCAGTTCGTGAGCCAGCAGGGCATCGGCTGTTTCCCTGAGCACTTGGAACGCAATGCCGGATCGCTCGGCAATGTCCAGGAGCGAGTGCTGGCCATCAGACAGGTTCAAAACCCAGAGGAACGCCATTTGCCTGGTCCCGGCGTCTTTGTGCCCCCCAATAGCCTTGTACAAACCCCTCTTGCCGAGTTGGGGCTCGCATTTTGGGTTCCGGTTCACATAGGTCTTATTGTGCTCCAGGGCTTCGAAGACCGATAGGCAGGTGGCGTAGGACTGAGCCAAGCGCTGCGGCCGGACGAAGTCCAGATTGTCCGCAGAGGTGTGATATTCCGGAAACTGTCCGTGCTGCGAACGCATCAAGCAACCCACCGCCAGGTTGAACCCCGGTGAACAAAACTGACGTTCATCATACCCATAGGGATAGAAATCGATCACCTGGTAGCCTTGCCCGGAATGCTCCAGAATGTGGGCCACCGTCCGGTCGATCTCGGCATTGGCGCGCCGGGTTTTCTTGTATGTGAATCCGCCTTCGTCGCCGACACAGGTAAGCACCAAGCCATGCTTGATCCTGGGCGCTTGCTGTTCGTTTCTGGCGAGCCAGGTGATCGAGCCGATGGTGCCCGGAATAAATAGAAACCGGTACGAGTACCAGTGAGGCGCCTGGCTCATCGCGCACGCCAGGTAAATCGCAACGGCTATCCCCGAGAGATTATCGTTACAGAGCGAGGGATGGCATATATGGCAGGATATGAGTATCTCATCAGCACTCTCTCCAGGTACATAACATTCGCCATAGCTCAGAGACCCCGCCGCGAGCGTGGCATCGATACAGACTTCGTACTCCTCGTCCAGCATCTGGGCGAGTTGATTGTGCGTCAGACAAAAGCCCCAGGTGTCGTTGTAGTAGGAGGTTCTATAGGGGATCCAATCCGGCCGATCCGGCAGCGTAAAAAGGTGCGGCTTTAGGTCATCGAGGCGGAGCCGCTTCTTCACCGGCATGCTGTAGCTGACCACGTGGAGATTACACCGACCGAAATCGACGATGCGCCGGCCTTGTGAGTCTTTTATATAGGCGTCCCGGATGTTCCACTCCCGAGGCACCGTCCAGTCGAAGACAACCGTCCCCGTGGGTACCTCGTGGACGTCCAGGGGGATCATCCGCTTGATGATATCGAGTGTCTCGCGGACGCCATCGCCCGTGATGCTCCGGCAGATCGGATATAACTCGGACACCAGGCAGTGCATCTCTTGGCCGAGCGTCTCTAGCGTCTCGGTGGGGTTTTGGTGGATCGGCATCGGCTTCTCTTTCATGCCTGCGGTAACGTAGGTGTTCCGGCGAGGCGCATGGTTATAGCGAGAACCCGGCAGGGAGCCATCGGATAGACTTCTTTGGCCGCGAGAGAGGGAACCGCTGTACGCCGATATTAGCCACATTGCTGAGGAGTCCGCATGTAAGTATGCAATGATATCGTAAATCGCGCCCGCAATGCTCAGTTATAATGCCGCGGGTGTGCGGTGGCGCCAACGTCCGGCTATGTACGCCTCTTGCCGTAACTCGGGTCGGCCCTCAACTCTGTTTGTCGGAAAAACTCGAACGTGCGTTGCAACCCGTCCTGCGTGGACACTGACTGGCGCCAGCCGAGCGACTTCACGCGCTCATTATCGTAACGGCGCCCGACGTACAGGCTGCGCGTGCGGTACACGGTGAGGGCGGCCGGTAGCTGTCCACGCGACCAGCGGTGGTACCACTCGTTCGCCGCCGAAAGCAACAGCAGCAGTGGATAGGGCACAACCAGCGTGCGCAGGGAACGGACTTCGACGCGATAACGCCTGAGGTATTCACGGCAGGTACGGAGATCGTCATCGTGCAGGTTGAGGGTGAGCCCGACAGCCTGGGGCGCGGTGGCGGCGACCACGAGAGCATCGGCGCAGTTGTCCACGTAACTGAGTGGCAGCAGGTTGTTGCCACCCATGCTCAGAAAGAGTCCGGGCAGATTCAGGCCAATGCGAGCCGACAAGGGATCGTAGCCCCCCGGTCCGTAAACCACGCCGGGTCGCGCGACAACTAGATCGAAGCCGAGCCGAGCGGCGTATTCGCGGACGATCTCTTCCTGATGCAGCTTCGCGAGCGCATAGCCGTCGCGGCGCTCGGGATGGCTCTCGATAGGCGTCTCTTCGTTGACCAGCGCCCCCCGTGGCAGCCCTGCCGTGCCGTACACCGCAAACGAGCTGACCAGCACCAAACGTCGGCGCCGGCCGTCGCCCATCGCATCGAGCAGATTGCGGGTCGCGACGACCGTGTTCATATAGATGTTAGCCGCCCCGCCGCCCATCCCCGCGGCGCAATGGATGATGGCGTCGGCATCCACGACGAGCTTCGCGGAATCGGCCCTTGAGAGCAAATTGGCTACTATGACATCGGCGCGACCCGCCTGGGCACCCTCCAGCACGGTTTGCAAGCGGCTGACGTTGGAACCGGTCCTGACTTGGCAAATGAGCCCGTGCTCGGTGCGCGTCAGCATTGCCCGAACGGCCGCGCTGCCGACGAAACCCGTCGCCCCGGTGACCAGTACCCTCATCGGCGCCCCTCCAGGGCGAGACGCGTTTGCGCGAGCCTACCGATCAGGGCGTCCATGAGCCCGCTCACCCGCAGCATCTCCGCGTACGGGATCGGCGGCGCGGTATCGCGGCGGATGCAGTCGTAGAACGCCCGCAGCAGCCGCCGCATGCCTTCGAAGGCATGAAACTCGGCCCACAGGAACTGGCGCAGGTTCCCATACGCGCAACGCCGATAACCGCGGGCATGGGAAAACGCGGCTAGGAGCCGCCCCAGCGCGGCCGGTACGGTCTGTGCGGTTTCCACCACGACCGTGCGTTTCTGAAAGTCGACCTGTATCGTGTTCCGGGTCCCGTAGACGCGGAGAGTCTGGCCAGCCGGCTGCGCGTGGGAGCTGATCAAGCCGTAACCGGATACCCGCTCGCCCTGCATCAGAAACCGTAGCTCATCCATCACAGCGTCCGTGACCGCATCACCACTGGCCGGCCGGTGGCGGTGGTCGAACGCAGAGATCCGCGGATCGGCATCCGGCATGAACAGCGCGATTTTGTTGACGACATGGTCCAGGACGTTATGAAACAGTTTGCCGGGCAGATGATGCACCCAATGCTCGTTATCGCCGAGCAGAGCGCTGCCGAAGACACCGCTCAGATCGTAACCAAACACGCTTTCAACGTGCACGGGCTCGCCCAGCACGCCCTCCTCGACGAGCCGGCGTAGTGCCTCGCCCGGCGGATCGTAGTTGTACCAATAATTGATGCAGAGCTTGCGCGTGTGGTGCTCGGCGGCTGCAACGATCGCCTGGGCCGCCTTTAGGTTGAGCGCCAGGGGCTTCTCGACAAATACGTGGCAGCCCGCCTCCATTGCGATGCTCGCGAGCGCGGGGTGAGAGGCGGGCGGTGTCGTGATGTGCAGGACGTCGAGGCGCTGCTCGGCCAGCATGCGGCCGAGATCGGAATACATGGCCGGCAGCGAGTAGCGCACCGCCATCTGCCGTGCCATGAGCGGCTCAAGATCGCAGACGGCCACCACCTCGGCGCTGTCCAAGGCGTGGACCTGCTGGACATGGACATCGGCAAACTTGCCGCAACCCACGATGCCGACGCGAAGTTTCACTCGCTGTCTCTCCTCGGTTGTTTTTGCGACGGGGGATGATAATCTATCGACGGTGACCTTTCTACGTAATATCGCAGGCGCGATAGTTCGCCGTTCTCCACGTGCTTGGGACTTGCGTCGTGAGATTTCACTTAAGCCCCTGTCCAGAAAACGGGGCCCACCTCTACCGGCTATTTTGGGTGCAAGACACAGCCTCCGGGATTATCTGATTCGCGGGGCCGGTGGAAGTCTTGCCCTGAAACTCGTAGCATCCGTATTGGCTTTCATCGTCAGTATCCTTCTAGCGCGCCTGCTGGGGGCGGTGGGGTACGGCACCTATGCCTACGCCATCGCGCTGGTCAGCTTGTTAAGCGTACCGGCCACGCTGGGCCTGCCGCACTTGATCATTCGTTACATCGCGGCCTACCAGAGCCGCTCGGTTTGGGCCTTAATGCGCGGCCTGTTACTACAGGCAAATCAAGCGGTCCTGCTTATCTCATGGGGACTGGTGCTGCTGGCGGCGGTCATCGGCTGGGCGCTGGCCGACCGCCTCCCGCCCGAAGGGCTGGCGACTTTCTGGCTGGCCCTGGTTCTGTTGCCCTTAGTGGCTCTAAATGCCCTGCGCACAGCAACCCTGCGCGGACTCGGCTATGTGCTGCTGGGACAACTGCCTGAAGCGCTGATCAAACCTGGCCTATTCATCCTGCTAGCTGGGGGCAGCTATTTGTTGGTGGGCGCTGGCCGGTTTACCGCTGCCTGGGCTATGGGGATGCAGGTGGCCGCTAGTGCCGCTGCTTTTTTGGTGGGCGCGGTGTGGTTAGTCAAGCGGCTGCCGAAGGCGGTTAAGCAAACCTCGCCAACCTACGAAACCCGGGCGTGGATAAAAAGCGCCCTTCCTCTGCTGGCGCTGGGTAGCCTGCAGGCGATTAACCATGAGACGGCCATCCTCATGGTGGGAGCCATGCAAGGCGCGAAAGCTGCCGGCGTATATCAGGTGGCCACGCGAGGGGCTGAGCTAGTCTCGTTTGTCTTGGTCGCCGCCAATATAGCGCTAGGCCCAGTCGTTTCCAGCCTCTACACTTGCGGGTGAGCTACAGCGCTTACAGCGCATTGTCACCATGAGCGCCCGTGTTGTTCTATTAGTTTCTCTGCCTGTAGCCCTGAGCATGATCATTTTCGGCCGATGGATCCTGCTGACGGTGTTTGGCTTAGAGTTTGTCTCTGGAGCAACGGCACTGGCTATTCTCAGTGCAGCGCAAATCGTTAACGCTGCGATGGGCTCTGTAGGGTTGCTCCTGATCATGACCGGTCATGAGCGCGATACCGCTACAGGTGTGGGCATAGCCGCCGCGGTCAATGTGACACTGAACGTCCTCCTGATCCCTGTGTGGGGATTGAAGGGGCGGCAATTGCAACCGCGATCAGCCTGGTAACATGGAACATCCTGCTGGCGGTGTGGGTCTACAGGCGGCTTGGCATTTATACCACCGCTGCGGGGAGCTTAGGTTTCAGGAATACCCAGTGAGAAAGCCAGACTTTTTCATTGTCGGAGCGCCGAAGTGTGGAACAACAGCCATGCAGCATTACTTGAGCCAGCATCCAGATATTTTTTTGCCAAAAAAGGAGATGGATTTCTTTGGCAGTGACCAGCGGTTTACACGTCCCAGGTGCACCATTGAGCAATACCTGGCGCACTTTGATACTCCCGAGGCGAAGACGCGGAGGCGAGTAGGCGAGAAATCAGTGTTCTATTTGTATTCAAAGCGCGCGGCTTACGAGATTCGGGATTTCGCTGGTGCCACAGATATAATTATTATGCTTAGAAATCCAGTAGATATGCTTTACTCTCTGCATAGTCATATGCTACGCACTGAAGGAGAAGAGATCGAGGATTTTAGGGCAGCCCTTGAGGATGAGAGCATAAGAAAACAAAGAGCCAGGAATAATGAGTTGATAATCAGTGGCCTCTTTTATATGGAGATTGGCAAGTATACAGATCAGGTTAAGCGCTATTTTGACAGGTTTGGGCGGGAGACAGTACACATCATCATTTATGACGACCTCAAGCAAGATGCGGCATCTGTCTATCGAGAGACGCTGCGCTTTTTGAATATAGACGACCGCTTCCAACCCACGTTTAAGATCGTGAATCCAAACAAACAGGTGCGTAGCAAGACCTTCGAAAGCTTGTTGTGGACCTTGAAGAGCAACCCCTTTGGCTCGATCGCTCGCCAGGGCAACGGTACCCCGACCTTTGCGTCACGAAGTTCTTCAAAGACTGGGGCAGCTTAACACCAAATATGTGTCACGTCCTGCGATGGATCCAGAGCTGAGGGTCGAACTTCAGCGTAAGTTCCAGCCCGAGGTGCAACGCTTGAGTGAGCTGCTTGGCCGGGATTTAGCCCATTGGTGTGGGTGAGAGGCTCTGGAACGCGGTGATTACCCTCATCGATGCCCCTCCGGGGCGAGACGCGTTTGCGCGAGCGTGCCGATCAGGGCGTCCACGAGCCCGCTCACCCACAGCATCTTCGCGTGCGGGATCGGCGGGCGCGGTATCGCGGCGGATGCAGTCGTAGCGCCGCATGAGGGCGTCCCTTACGGCGCATTACGCCAAAGCTAATGCGCCCTACGCGAGCTAGAGGACGAGCTCGATCGCTTGCGGCGCCTGGACGACGCCGAATTCGCCACTCGGTGATTAAGTTTCGCAGTGCAACCGCGCGCCTCCCCCTCGCGATCGCCATCGTGCAGGTGGCACTCGATCGCGTTTTGATCGCAGCAGATCGACCCCACGATTGGCTGGCTCTGGTCAGTGGCGCTCGAGAGACCAATACGTCGCGGTGCGCACCGGCCTCCTCGTCTGCTTTAACTGTCCCTCGCCGCCACAGCGCTAGGCTGAAACTGGACGCGCAAGAGGGCTAGTATCGCCCAGGGCGCTCGGGCAATTGCTATGCCCGCGCGAACAACGCCCCGATCCGTGACTGAAACGCCTCAGCCGCAGCCCGCGGGTCCGGTGCGTCGCGGATATGCCGGCCGACGACGATATAGTCCGCGCCGTTTCGGAAAGCCTCTTCAACATCCACGGTTCGCTTTTGGTCATCGGTATTTGCCACCGGCCGAATTCCGGGCGTCACGATGAGGAACTGTTCTCCGAGGGATTCGCGGAGCGCCGGGGCTTCGAGGCCCGAGGAAATCACGCCGTCGCAACCCACGGCGAGCGCGCGCCTGGCGCGCGAGAGCACGAGCGTCTTAACGTCGCATGGGAACCCGAGGTCATTGATATCGTTTTCATCGAGGCTCGTCAACACGGTGACGGCCAGGATCTTTAGCCTCCCTTTCTCTTCGCACGCCGCTTTCAAGATGTCGTCATTCCCGTGGACCGTCGCGAAGGTCGCTTGGGATTTGGTGAGCTGCCGCACGGCGGATCTCACGGTTTCCGGTACGTCGAAGAACTTCAGGTCTACTATGACCTTTTTATTCTGATCAACGAGTGAGCGCACCATCTCCACGTAACCGCCGAACATGAAAAGCTCAAGACCGAGTTTGTAGAAATGCACGCTTTCACCAAGCGCGTTAACGACTGCCTGCGCTTGCTCGTTGCTAGGCACATCGAGCGCGAAGATAAGGCGCTCCTTTGTTGCGATAGGCTTTTTGGACAGAAAATCACCCATAACCCCTCCGCGTTTTTTTTGCTTGTGGATTGCATTATAACCCACGAGCCGCGGCTGAATCCCTGGCGCAAGCCTGGCACTAGCCTTCAGACGCAGGCCTCCGCTCCGTCTACGGCGACAGTGCGCTAGGCATTTGGCGGTTTCGGCCGCTAGTACTGCTCGTGGATCATTTGGGGGAAAATTCGTTGATCTTATCAGCTCCTTCGTGCGCACTACGTGCGGCGTCGGCCATCGCGGGTATCACGGCGGCCTTCTTCTTGGTGGCATCATCACGATGGTCGCGGCCTTGCGCGAGGCCGGCATGCTGAGCGAGGACCTGATCACCCATCCGATGCACGACGATCCGGAGGTGAACTAGTGCTGGTCCGACTAACCCCGCTCGAGATCGGTCGCGCGATGCGGTGGTCCGGTGCCGCCGGGATCGTCGCCGGGTTTTTGTGCGCGGCGCTCTGTCGGCTCGCCGAAGTCGGTCCCTTAGCCGAGTTTGTATTAACGGTCTGTACCAGCTATGCCGTTGCGACTTTGCTAATGCACCGCGCGAAGCGCCGCGCGGCGTGGCGCAAAGGGAATTCGCTAGAAGCATGAGGCCTGGTATTCTTCGCCGCGCCCTCAAGGAAGCGACCGACAACACCCCGCGTACTCAGTGCCCGCGGTTTGCGCCGGCCTGCTCGTCTGCTTTAATTCTCCCTCGCCACCACAGCGCTAGGCTGGAACTGGACGCGCTCTTGGGCGAGTGGCGG
>JALZJW010000052.1 GCA_030859565.1 Pseudomonadota bacterium | reverse complement strand
ATTTCGAGACCGATGACCGCCGTGCGCTCTTCGATGAGCTGAAAAGCATTGTGATGTTTTGGATCGAAGCCGGGGTCCGGATCTTCCGCGTCGACAACCCGCACACCAAGCCGTTATCGCTTTGGGAGGAGCTCATCGCCGAAGCCAAAGCGGTCCATCCCGAGGTGCTTTTTTTATCCGAGGCGTTCACACGGCCCAAGCCCATGCATCGGCTCGCCAAGCTCGGGTTTACCCAGTCCTACACCTACTTTGCCTGGCGCAATACCAAGCAGGAGATCACGGACTATTTCACCGAGCTCACCCAGACCGATACCCGGGAATACTTTCGCCCAAGCCTCTGGCCCAACACTCCGGACATCTTGACAGAGACCCTGCAATTCGGCGGGCGGCCTGCGTTCATGGTTCGCCTGGTGCTGGCCGCGACGCTCGGCGCGAGCTACGGGATCTACGGTCCGCCGTTCGAACTATTGGAGCACACCGCGCGGGAACCGGGATCCGAGGAATACCTGGACTCGGAAAAGTACGCGATCCGGCATTGGGATCTCGGCCGCGCGGAGAGCCTCAAGAATTTCATCACGCGCGTCAATCGCATCCGCAAGGGCCACCGCGCCTTGCAGTCCGACTGGACTCTGCGCTTCCATGCGATCGACAACGCAGAGCTCATCGCCTATAGCAAGCACAGCGAAGAGGCAGTCGAGATCGTCTTGGTGGTCGTGAATCTCGACCCTCGTCACACCCAAGCGGGGTGGTTGCGGCTGCCGCTCGAGGATCTGGACATCGATCCGGACCGGCCCTATCAGGTCTATGATCTCCTGAGCGATGCCCATTACCTCTGGCACGGCGCGGGCAATTACATTGAGCTCAATCCCAGCATCGTCCCGGCACACATTTTTCTTGTGCGCCGTCATGTCCGGAGCGAGCAGGACTTCGATTACTTCATGTAAGTTACATAAATGCTCGCAATCCCGTCACCCTCCGAGGCCTTGGGAGACGATCCGCTCTGGTACAAGGATGCGGTCATCTATCAGCTGCATGTCAAGGCGTTCTACGACGGCTGCCAGGACGGCGTCGGAGATTTTGCCGGATTGACGGAGAAGCTCCATTACCTCCACGAGCTCGGCGTCACCGCGATTTGGCTGATGCCGTTTTATCCCTCGCCGATGCGCGACGACGGCTACGACATTGCCGACTTCCGCAACGTTCATCTTGCCTATGGCAGCCTCAAGGACTTTCGAACTTTCGTGCGCGAGGCACATCGCTCGGGTCTGCGCGTAATCACGGAGCTGGTGATCAACCATACCTCGGACCAGCATCCGTGGTTCCAGGCCGCGCGCCGCGCCCGGCCGCAATCCGTCAAGCGCAATTACTATGTTTGGAGCGACAGCGACAAGCTATTGCCGGAGACGCGCGTCATCTTCACCGACACGGAAAGCTCCAACTGGGCCTGGGATCCGCTCGCGCGCGGCTATTATTGGCACCGCTTCTTCACTCACCAGCCGGATCTCAATTTCAGCAATCCGCACGTGGTGCGTGCGGTAACTCGGATCATGCGTTTTTGGTTGGATATGGGCGTAGACGGTTTGCGCCTGGATGCCATCCCCTACCTGTGCGTGCGCGAAGGAACCAGCAATGAAAATCTTCCGGAGACCCATGCGGTGATCAAGCAGATGCGAGCG
The DNA here is from genome assembly GCA_030859565.1 of Pseudomonadota bacterium. Lineage (NCBI taxonomy): Bacteria > Pseudomonadati > Pseudomonadota > Pseudomonadota bacterium. Next base: position 22,774 of record JALZJW010000052.1, on the reverse strand, counting down.
GTCGTGGACCGCCATTACCGCAACCGGATGTTTCTTGCCGAGGCCAACCAGTGGCCCGAGGACGTGCGGGATTATTTCGGCGAAGGTGACGAATGCCATATGGCCTATCACTTTCCTCTCATGCCGCGCATGTATATGGCGATCGCTCAAGAAGACCGCCACCCCATCGTCGAGATCCTGGGCCAGACCCCCGAGATCCCGGGGCCCTGCCAGTGGGCGATTTTCTTGCGCAACCATGACGAGCTCACGCTCGAGATGGTGACCGATCGCGAGCGTGATTATATGTATCAAGCCTACGCTGCCGATCCGCGAACGCGGGTGAATCTCGGGATCCGCCGCCGGCTCGCGCCGCTCATGGACAACGATCCGGACAAGATCAAGCTCATGAATAGCCTGCTTCTATCCATGCCCGGCACGCCGATCATATACTACGGGGACGAGATCGGGATGGGAGATAATGTTTTCCTGGGCGATCGCAACGCCGTGCGTACGCCCATGCAGTGGAGCCCGGATCGCAACGGCGGCTTCTCCCAAGTCGATCCCCAGCTGCTCTACCTGCCTCCCATCATGGATCCCGTGTACGGTTATCAAGCCGTCAATGTCGAGGCGCAGCGGCGCGATCCGTCGTCGCTGCTCAATTGGATGCGGCGTCTGCTCACCGTGCGCAAGGCGCATAAGACCTTTGGGCGCGGCACGCTCGCCTTCTCCTATCCAGGAAACCGCAAGATCCTCGCCTATCTTCGTGAGTTGGATGGGGAGACCATCCTGTGCGTTGCCAACCTGGCACGTTCGGCGCAGCCCGTGGAATTGGATCTTGCGGCCTATCAAGGCCGGGTTCCGGTGGAGATGCTCGGAAGAACATCCTTCCCCCCTATTGGCGATCTACCTTATTTTTTGACCCTGCCGGGCTATGGTTTTTACTGGTTTCGCTTGGCTGAAGAGGCCGAAGCGCCCCCTTGGCACAAGGATCTGCTCCCGTCTCGTGAGCTTCCGGTCATGGTGCTATTTGCCGGCTGGCGCAGCTTCTTTCCGGAACAGATGGAACCCGCGCGGCGGGCGATGGCAGAGAAGCTACGCCGGGCGTTGGAGAGGGAGATCCTTCCCGGTTTCATCGCCGGTCAGCGCTGGTTCGCGGCGAAGGGAGAGCACATCGAGCGGGTCGAAGTGCGCGAGTACGTGCATTGGTCCAAAGACCGGGATCATGGGCTCCTGACTCGGGTGGATGTCCATCTCGCCGGCCTTGCGCAGCAGAGCTATTTTTTGCCGCTGGCCATCGCTTGGGAAACCGAAGAGCAAGGACCCGCGGTCGCGCCTTACGTGCTGGCTAAGGTCCGCCAACAGGCCCGCATCGGGATGCTGTGCGATGCGCTGGCCGATCCTGTTTTCTGCGAAGCCTTGGTCGTCGCCATGGGGCAGAATGTCGAGCTGCCGTGGGGTCAAGGGCGTCTCAGGTTCACGTGCACCGCGGCCTACGGGATGCTCGCCCGGGAGACGGCCTTGCGCGAGATCAGGCTTCCGGCCATGGCGGGGACTAACACCACCGCGATCTTAGGGGAGCGCTTGTTTTTGAAGGTCTATCGCCGCCTGCAAAGCGGTACCAGCATGGAGCTCGAGATCGGACGCTTTCTCACCGAAGTCTCCCCGTTTGCAAATGTGGCTCCGTTGGTAGGTGCCGTGGAGTACCAGGACGCCGATGGGAAAAGCTATACCCTTGGCTTATTGCAAGGCGCGGTCGCCAATCAAGGAGATGCCTGGACGTACACGCTCGATTATCTGGAGCGTTATCTCGAGGGCGCTCGATTGCAAGCTCCCGAAACTGGCGCGGCCCAGGTTGAGGAAGTTCACGGTCCGTATTTGCTGATGATGCGCACCTTGGGCCGCCGGACCGGCGAGCTGCACCAGGCGTTCGCTAAACCGAGCGGCGATAGTGCGTTCGATCCGGAACCGATCGAACGCCCGCATGTCCGTGCTTGGGGCGCGCGCGTTCGCGCCGACCTCCTCGCTACACTCAAGCTGCTGCGCCGCCATCGCGCACTTATTCCCGAATCGTTACACGCCGAGTGCGGCTCGCTTTTTGAGGCCCGGAAACGGCTCGCCGATCACCTCGCGACCTTGGCGTGTAGCGTTCCAAACGCAGTCAAGACTCGCTATCACGGCGATTACCATCTCGGGCAAGTGCTGCTGGCGGAGAACGACTTTATCATCGTCGATTTCGAGGGCGAGCCGGCGCGCCCGGTCCAGGAGCGGCGGGCCAAGCACTCGCCGCTGCGCGACGTGGCGGGTATGTTGCGCTCGTTTGACTACGCGGCGCAAGCGGTGCTCAAGCGCCTCGCGGTGGATGATGGCGAGGACGCGGGTCTCGGCCGCCTGGTTGAGGCGTGGGAACGGAGCGCGAAAGACGCATTCTTAGCGGGATATAAAGCGGGGATAGAGGGTTGCCCCTCGTATCCCAATGTTCCCGCCGACGCGCATGCCTTGCTCGATCTCTTCACGCTGGAGAAAGCCCTCTATGAGCTCCGCTACGAGCTGGAGAACCGGCCGGAGTGGATCGACATTCCGCTCCGTGGCTTGATCAGAGTATCGAAAGCACTTGAGCTTCCTGGCCCGTAGTCAATTTTTGCGAGGATCGAGGCTCTGCGGGCAACCTCTGCTTCTGCCATGGTAGCTTCGCCTTGCCGGCGGCGCAGTCTCTAAGCATGTTGATAAAACCCCGACGCCACGCCGTGATGTCTTGTTTCCTCAGCACGTCCATGGAGTTTTCCCAGCGTCGCCTGCGCTCGCTCATTGGCATCTCGATAGCCCTAGCGATCCCCTCCGCCACATCATCGATTTCGTAGGGATTCACCAGTATCGCGTCCTTCAGTTCACGCGCAGCCCCTGCGAGCTTGGATAACACCAGCGCTCCGGGATCTCCGGGGTCTTGTGCCGCGATGAATTCTTTCGCCACCAAGTTCATGCCGTCCCGCAGCGAGGTGACTAAGCCGACCCTGCTTAAGGCAAGAAACCCAAGAACGGTGGAGCGGGCAAATCCCTTATTGATGTAACGCAATGGGACCCAGTCGTAATCCGAGTAGCGGCCGTTTATCTCTCCTGCCAAGGCCTCCAGAGTACGCCGGAGCGCCTGGTATTCAGGCACGTCGGCTCGCGAGGGCTCGGCGATCTGCATAAATACGACGTGTTTGTGGTAATCGGAATAGCGCTCTAACAGGCGTCCATAAGCGCGAAAGCGCTCCACCAGCCCCTTGGAGTAATCGAGGCGGTCGACTCCTGTGATCAGCCTGCGGCTGACCAAGCTCCTGAGCAAGCGCCGGCCATAGAGAGCATTGCGCCCTCTCGCCGCTTGGCTCATCACCTCATCGACGTCGATACCGATGGGAAACACACCTGTGTAGGCGCGTGCCCCGCGCAGCGACACCGCGCCGTCCGGATGAATCGTGGCCCCGATCCCATCTTCGGCCGCGTGTAGGAACGCCTTCAGGTCTAGCTCCGTTTGAAACCCGAGCAGATCGTAGGCGCAGAGACAGCGCAACAAATCCTCGTGCCCAGGCAGTGTCCGCAGGACGTCATAGGGTGGGAATGGGGTATGGAGAAAAAACCCGATGGGTTGGGAAACCCCAAATCGCCGCAGCTCCGAGGCCATGCGGATAAAATGATAGTCATGCACCCAAATGATGTCTTCGGCGTCGAGGAGTGAGACCAGCTTCTTGGCGAACTGCTTATTGACGCGCTCATAGGCTGATAGGTCTTGGCGCTGGAAGTCGACCCGGTGCATCTGGAGGTGAAATAAAGGCCAAAGCACGCGGTTGGCATACCCTCTGTAGTACCCGCGATAATCGTGGGTCGATAACGGCAAAGTCGCAAACGAGATCCCATCCTGCTCCAGGGTGTGGACCCTGACGGGGACATCGTCTGCGACCTCGCCGCTCCAGCCAAACCATAGCCCGCCTGATTCGTTCAAAGCCGCCATGATGCCGACCGCAAGGCCGCCCGGCACCTTACGCCCGGTTCGGGGCACAGCCACGCGGTTGGACACGATCACCAAACGGTCCAAAATGCTTCCTCCCCGCATTCTCTTGTCGCAGCAGTCGTTTTCATAGCCTAGACGGATCCCTATTTATACGGCGCATCGGCCGCCCGGTCAACCGCGATTTGCTGTTCCATGCGATTACCGATGGCCAAAGAAACGCATCCTTGTGGATCATCTCGTCCCCTCGGCGCTCTAGTAAGATCTTCTTGCCATTACTGCAACCCGTTCCCGCTCAACGTGGCGGCCAGTAGGCCGGCCTACCCTGCATAGGATGGAGTCGCTTCGATCTGAACCTTGGCCAGCCCTGCGTCCTTCATCTCGAGCCGTATGGCGGCCGCGCGCGAGAGATCGATGACCCGCCCCTTTACGTAGGGCCCACGATCGTTGATCTCGACCTTGACTTGCCGTTCATGATGTTGGTCACCGCGACCTTGGTCCCTAACGGCAGGGTTCGATGCGCTGCGGTCAGGCCGTTTTGGTTGAAAACCTCGCCGTTCGCGGTCTCTTTGCCGTGGAATCCCGGTCCGTACCATGAAGCGATGCCCAGTTGCTCGAAGGCCGGAGCCTTGTGAGCCATGCCTCCTCTGGCGGCCGCCCATTCCACACTGAACAATGCAAGAGTCGCAAGAACCAGCAACGCACTAGGCAGTAGGCGATAGCAAGCTTGAAGTTTCGGCATACCTTTTTCTCCTCTTGGGTCGCGCTAGTGGACATAACAAGGCTTGTGCCACACCCGGATCCGCCACTCAACTCATTGATCTAGCGGTTTAATTCTGGACCGCCACTTCGAGGGCCGGATGCGGACCATCGGCAAGGATTACCTGCGGCCCAGTAATCCTTACCTGGGCAGATTGCCAATCAGCAGAATTTTTCGATTCCACGTCCATGGTTTACAATTCGGAATCTCCATGCCGTCAAGCAACGCGAATCATGCCCCATGCATTGATAGTCGATGACGACCTGGACGCGCTCGCAGGCCTCGCGGAGCTCGTCGGTCGGCAGGGGTTTACCACCGACACGGCGAGCAGCTTGGGGGAGGCGCGCGACAAGATGGCCGGGAGGCGTCCCGATGTTGTGCTGCTCGATCTCGTGCTGCCGGACGGCAACGGGATGGACCTCTTTCAGGACATCGAATCCCGCACGACTGAGGTGGTCCTGATTACGGGCCGTGCGAGCCTCGAGACGGCCGTCGAGGCCCTGCGGCTCGGAGCCGCCGATTACCTGACCAAACCTGTCAACCTCAAGCATCTGAAAAACGTCTTGTCCCGGGTCGTCGCCCGCCCCGCCGATCTCAAGGCAGAGGTCGACGAGTTGCGAGGTGATCTCCGCAGCCTCGGCCGCTTTGGCCGTTTGATCGGCGTATCGCTGGCGATGCAAAAGATCTACGACCAGATCGCCCGTGTAGCGCCCACGGCCGCGACCGTTCTCATCACGGGGGAGAGCGGCACCGGCAAGGAACTCGTCGCGCACACGGTCCACGGCCTGAGCCGCCGCAGGAAAGAGGCGTTCCTGCCGGTCAATTGCGGCGCAGTACAGCCGCAGCTAATCGAAAGCGAGCTGTTCGGTCATGAAAAGGGCAGCTTTACCGGGGCGACCCGCGAGCACAAGGGCTACTTCGAGCAGGCCGACGGCGGCACCCTGTTCCTCGATGAGGTCACGGAGATGCCGTCCGAGCTCCAGGTCAAGCTGTTAAGAGTCCTCGAGACCGGTACGTTCATGCGTGTAGGTGCCGACAAGCAGATCGAGACCGACGTGCGCTTGATCGCCGCGACGAACCGCAGTCCCGAAGAAGCCGTAGCCGAGGGCAAGCTGCGCGAAGACCTGCTCTACCGCCTGCAAGTCTTTCCCCTCCAAATGCCGCCGCTGCGCGAGCGCGGTGACGATATCGATTTGCTCGCGAACTATTTCCTGGGCGAGATGAACCGCATGGAGTCGACCCACAAGACCTTTAGCCCGGAGGCCTTGGAGCAGCTTAGTCGTTATCCCTGGCCGGGGAATATCCGCGAGCTGAAAAACGCCATCCATCGGACCTTCATCATGGCGGACGATGTGATCGATGTGCATTCCCTGCCTCAGGATCTCGGAGCACCGTGCGCTGCGTCCGGCAAATCCCTAAACGTTCATGTGGGCAAGAGCCTCAAGGAGACCGAGAGGGCGCTGATCCTCGCCACTCTCCAGCACTGCGGCGGCAGTAAGCAGGAGACCGCGAGGATGCTCGCTATCAGCTTGAAGACCCTGTACAACCGCCTGAAGGACTACGGGGTCGAATAATAGGTCGCCATGCGATGTACCCGCTAGCGACTTGTATCGACCTGAAGCTAACGAACAACTCCATCCCGTTATACAGGTACAGGTCCGATTTCGCCGGCCCCGCTTTTTCGCTACGCTACGCGAAATTTTCATTGTCAAAAATCGTGACGGGTCGCTTTGGACCGGTCTATATACAAGAGGGGTGAGAGGCTCTCCGCAGGGCACACGCGAGGGCGGCTATTCATACCCCTCTGCACTGACCTCGTGCGAGCGGTGTCCGTTTCGTTGACGTAGTCTAAAGGCCAGGATCATCAACAAGATCCCGAAAAGGATCGAATAGGCCCCGATAATCCATAAAACGGCGAGCGCGCCGGCGCCCGGGAACCCCACGAGGAGCGCCCCGAATACCACCGACGCGATACCGCTCAATCCAAGCAGCCATTCCCCTTCGATTTCCTTACGCAACTGCACGGCGGCGACGACCTCGAAGATACCGGTGACGATGGCCCAGGCTGCAATGATATACAGCAGCGCTAAAGCCGTGATCCCGGGCCAGATGAACGCCATTATCCCGACGATGATCCCGGCGATCCCCTGCAAGAGAAACAGCCACCAGCGCTTCTCGCGTTTGTCCGAGCGCATCGTTGAGACCATCGTGCACACTCCGTCAAGCAGCGTATAAACGCCGAACATGAGCACCAAAGCAAACAAAGATATCCCCGGCCAGACGAAAATGGCCGCACCGAAGAGCAGCGCGCAAAGACCTCGCAGGCCCATAGCCCACCAATTGCGTGCCAGTGTATCTGTCATATAAATCATGCTATGTTCTCCTAATCTGTCAGGCGCTTATTCGAGCCGAGCCAACCGCGCTTGCGCATGTGCTTGCCAGTACCATTTTATTTCCTCGCTACCTGGCGCGCTTGCTGGTTTGCTTCGACCGCGGCGCGCTCGTAGGGTCCTAATCCAATTGTCGACGGTACGCGTTGCCTCCTCGCGGCTCATATCGGTCCGCGCCATCAGGACATTCACGACTTCCTCACGATCTACTTCGGAGGCTACCGCTTGGCCCGGATCAGGCGGCCAATAGTGAATCGATTTCTTGATCGCTCACCCTGAAACAATCCGTTGGCTCCTTAGATCCATTGATCCCACGCGACTTACGATAGGTTCGGTCAGGAGCTTCCAACTTACCGCGACGCACGAAGGGTGCCTAGCTAACCGGAGACACAAAAGAACTTAGGATCAAATGGATAGCAACGCTCATTCATTATACCGGTGTGTAAATATTGCAGAGCGGACGTAAAGATTACCGGATAGCATGCCTTGCCGAGGTAGCGTAGAGATACGGCTTCGCTATATTTTTCACCAAAAAAACGCCGGTAAGCTTTACGCCTCCCGCGGTAATACTTACTGACAGTGTAGTCAAGAATAATACCTTTGCTAAGCGAAACTGTGACTTACGCTGAGGTTGCCGGCTGGCACAGTCATTGCCGACCTCGGGGTAGGTCCGTGCGAGCAGCTGCCTGTTTGACCAGCTTATTGTCGAGCCGACGCAGTTCAACGTATCCCCAATGGGACAGGAGGTTTTCAGATGCTAAGTTACGCCGCATTGTTTCTAATCATTGCATTAATTGCCGCACTCTTCGGTTTCGGCGGGATCGCCGCCAGCGCCGCCGGGATTGCTCAAGCCCTATTTTGGATCTTCCTAATCGTATTTGCTGTTAGTCTCCTCATGGGGTGGGGTCGAACCTCATGGCGATGGTGGTAGATGCCGGTACTCTTTAGCGAGTGACTCGCATCGGACATATTTCGCCTGCCGGGACCCAATCCGAAATGACTGGGTCCGGCAACGGGCTCCAAAGAGTTACAGGCGCATAAGCAGCCTAGGAAACTATACCGGAGATCGCCATGGCAAGAGGAGACAAGTCAAGCTACACGAATAAGCAAAAGCGTCAGGCGGCGCACATCGTAGAAGGTTACCTCGAGCGCGGCGTGCCCGAGGATGAGGCCGAAGCGCGCGCCTGGGCAACCGTTAATAAGATGACCGGCGGCGGTAAGAAAAGCGGTTCCGGCCGCGGCAAAACCGTGAACAAGGCTCCCGCCAGGAAGGGAGGCCGGAAGGGCGGGGCGGCTGCTGCGTCTCGTTAGTGGCGGCCGCAAACGCGTCACTCTGTCGACCCAACTATTCTGTAGAAGTTACTCGACCGGCCGGTAATTGTTACCGACATCTATCGTCGTTCCTTCGCTTAACAAGTTGATTTATAGAGACATATCCAGTGGCACGAAGTGTGGTCAGGATACAGACGAACCGCGAGGAGCGGTGCTCGCGGTGGCACGAACGTCAACGAACCTGGAGGTTAATACGATGCACGATGAAATGAATAAAGTGCTGAAAAGCGAATTGTCGGCGATAGAAACCTATCAGCAGGCTTTAGAGAAAAAAGACACCGATCCCGCGCACATACCGGCGATTGATGCAATGAATGCAATTCTCGACGACCATCAAAGAGCAGCCTCCCGGATCGAGGCGGCAATTCGGCAAAAGGGCGGTGAGCCGGTACACAGTTCCGGCGCATGGGGCACCTGGTCCACGATTGTCATGGGAACAGCCCAGCTCTTTGGTGACAAGGCGACGCTGAAGGCCTTAAAGGAAGGCGAGGAAAGCGGATTGAAAGAGTATGAGGATTTTCTGGGCGATGCGGAAATACCCCAAGATCAGAAGACGCTCATCAGCGATCTAGTAGCAACTCAGCGGATGCACGTTCAAACAATCGATGGCTTGATGTCGAGGGTCTGAACTCGCCGTATTCGCGGGGTGAATGCCGGTGTCTCATCGGCGGCGCAGGTCCGCAATCGGGAGTATTAATGTGGAGGTTATCATGAGAGATATATACAGGTTTTTGGCCGTCTCGACGCTGACTGTCGGTATGGCGGCGCCGGTAGTAGCGGTGGATGTCGAGGATCAGCGCGAAGAAGTGCGCCAACAGCAAGAGGATGTGCGCGACGCGCAGCAGGACGTGCGAGAGGAGCAGCAAGATGTGCTCGAAGGGCAACGTGACGAGCAACAGGATGTGGCGGAAGAGCGCAAGGATGTGATGGAAGAAAGGCAAGATGTTACCGAGGGGCGCAAGGATCTCCGGCAAGATCTCGCGCAGACGCACCGCGCTAAGACTGTTATTGGGATGAATGTAAATAATTCCCAGGGCGAAGCTCTCGGTGAAATCCACGATCTCGTGCTTAACTTCGACAATGGGGCTATTGCTTATGTCGTGATCTCCTCTGGCGGCCTGCTAGGAATGGGCGATACGCTGCGCGCGGTTCCCTGGAGGGCCCTGAGCCTGAACAGCAAAGCGGATGGCTTTGTGCTCAACGTAGACCAGACCGCGTGGAAGAACGCGCCGAGCTTCAAAGATAATGACTGGCCCGAAGTGGCGGACCAAGACTGGAATAAACAGCTCGAGGGTTATTACCAATAGTATTTGTACAAGGAGGCGACCCAGCCGAGGATCGGAAAGCGGCTGGGTCGCGGTGCCGCGCAGCCACCCGCATAAGACGTGACCCCCGCGAGATGTGTCCGAGGATTTGCTTGTCATTTTTACAAACGATTTTCTCAATTTTCCGAATCCCTACACTTGGGCCGTCGCCGCATATTTTTAAGCGACTGTTTTCCTGATGAATTCCTATGGGCATAGTGCTTGCGTTGCAATGCACAATGGCGGCGAGTAGACTACCGCCATTAGCGCAAACCCAAACCGAGTGAGGAGGAAACATGAGTACAAATGAAGGTATGCAGCAACGCGAGACGGGGACACAGCAAGCGATGAACTTCGCGGAGATCTTTTTGCAGGGAACCGCGCGGGTGATGGATATTCAGCTAGCGGCAGTTAGAACGTTCCTGCAGTATCAGGCAAAAGGCGCGACCCTGTTTGGTGTGCCGAATTGCTCGAAGATGTTCGATGCGGGCGAAAACGGAATGAGCCGGCTTTTCGAAGCCAGTGCCGAGAAGACGCTGAGCTATATGCGGCAAACCAACGAGACCTTCGCGGAAATGCAATCTAATCTTGGGCAGGTGATAGAGCAACAAGTGCAGGAGGTTTCCGCGCAATTGCAAACGGGGCTGGAGGAAAGCAGCAGGATTGCAAAGGAAGGATTGGAGGAGGGGAAACGGATGGCCGAGGCTACCGCAGACGAGGTCCAGCGTAGCGAACGCTCAGGGCGCAAGCGTTAAAATCGCGCAAACAAACGACGAGGAGCAAGCCGCAGAAGGCTTGCTCCTCTTTTTTCTGCTGGCCTGCCCCTCTCGCGACATTGGCGATCGAGGGAGTCCGATTCCGGCCTTTGCGCGCGTATCAGGGGGAGGAACTGCAACCGCGAGCGGTATTGCGGCAGGTCCTCAATCTCCCTCCGAGAGAGAGCCACAGCCGAGTTAGTGCATATCAACGCGCATCGGTCGCGTCATCGGCTTCATCCTTCATTTCTTCCACGGCCTCGTCCACATTCTCCCCAGTTCGTTCCGCAGGGCCTTCATCGCAACCGGCCAGCGAGCCGAGTACAAGACCAGCAAGTACCATAGAAATTAACTTGTTCATTTGATTCTCCCGTTTGGCGAATTGGTTGTGAAGGGATGGGATCCTCACCCGACAGGTATCAGGTGTAAATTGCTTATCAGCACATTTTATGCCCGCTATTGGCTGGTGCTCCGAGATGAACAATCGCGTCAGTTTGCGCTCGTAATAATTCCGAAACGGTTCCCCTAAAAGAAGCCCTGCGTTTAATTCGTGTAAATATTACTTTGCGTCGTTGCAAATCTTACACGTCCAGCGGCGCAATGTTTACCTGGATCATTATCATCGGTGAAAGCATTGGGGAAATCCAGGACATCGTGATCGGCGAATGCTCGGATCTTCAGCTCGGACATATATATCCCGGGGAATGTCACGCCATGACATCCTGGGCCGCGTCAGCGGGGTAGGTTAGGCGCTACGTCTTACCTACCCTAATCCAAAATCCAGGTGGCGGCCTTGCGTAAAGCTTACAAGATCAACCGGAAATTCTTGCTGCTAATCTGCATGAGCGACTTCACCGTTCGCCGAAGCGACTGTGCTATCCCACTAACCCGAAAGGTAAATTACGTAATGCCGTTTAGCGGCACGGTACTTGAAATCGATTTGGATATCCGCGGCTGAGTCGCGGGTTTATAGCACAAACCGAAATAGACATAGAGGAAGAAAATATGAACTGGGATCAAGTCAAGGGTAATTGGAAGCAGGTCAAAGGCAAGGCGCAGCAAATGTGGGGTGATATTACCGACGACGAGTTAGATGTCATTGAAGGAAAGCGCGAAGAGCTAGTCGGTCGGTTGCAGACCAAGTATGGCTATACCAAGGAAAAGGCCCAGGAAGAAGCCGATTCGTGGGTCAGGAACCTATAGTAAATCCGGATATTGCGCTCCGCGGCTGCTGGTATGGCCGCGGAGCAAACCAACGGTTGGAGACGAACGTAGAGGAGAGTGTCATGGGAATGAAAAATGAGTTGCGGCGCATCTTCAAGCGACCTGCGACCTTGAAGTCGCAAGCAGGCAAGGCTGGTTATCCTTTTGTGGCTTCTAGGCGTGCCCATACCCGTCCTATTGGTCATTTTCCTCATGCGAGGATGCAACACCTGAGGAGTTGCGGTAGTACGCCCGTGAGCCGAGCGTAGACATACCGATTTATGAGATAGATTTATGAGATAGGAGAAAGCAAAGCGATGTCATTAGGAACCATATTATTGATTGTACTGATCGTGCTTTTGATCGGTGCCATACCGTCTTGGCCGTACAGCAGCGGATGGGGCTACGGTCCGAGCAGTATCCTTGGCACAGTGTTGCTGGTGGTACTGATTTTGTTGCTCTTGGGCAGGATCTAGCGAGGTGGAACGGAGGAGCTATGGATAATCAACAAGTGATTTCTACGATTAACGAGGTTATCGAAACCTGTAAAGATGGCGAAATGGGATTTTGTGCCTGTGCCGAGAATGTCGAGGGCGGCGAGATCAATTGCATGCTCACGGAGCGGGCGCAACGTTGCGCGGAGGCGGCAAGCGAATTACAAAACGAAGTCCGCCGTCTCGGAGGCGATCCGGATACGCACGGTAGCATCTCGGGTACCTTGCATCGCGGGTGGCTGAACGTCAAAGCGGTGATCACCGGTAAGGACGAGGCAGCGTGCTGGCCGAATGCGAGCGTGGCGAGGATATTGCCGTGCGGCGATACAAAGACGCTTTGGCTCAGGACCTACCCGGTGACGTTCGCACCGTGATCGAGCGGCAGTATCAGGGCGTATTGACCAACCACGATGTCGTGCGGAGCTTGCGCGATCGCGCTCGGGCTCACGCCTAAGTTACACCGCGATGGGCTGCGAGGAGTAACGTAATACAAGCCAAGCCAGCAGCGCCGGTCATCGGCCGCTATGACGTTCTGTCTATTGGGAGCGGCGGCCTGTAGCGGTAATTTTTGGGTGGTGCGGCGGCTGGTGCCGGCTGAACAGAAGCCCGCAGTGCCTGCCGCTGGATCAGGAGCCACGCGAAGTCATGGAGCACGACGATCTTCTCCGGATCGAAGATATAGTGACGGTAGCAGCTCTGCTCCAAACGGCAGATATGCCAGAGATCACTCAGGCTGAGGCTCTAGGTTTCCGGTTATCTTGACCATCAAGGTATCTGCTTACTTCGCGCTAGGATACGCGAACGCGCTGGTCTTAAATTTCTCATAGGTTGCCCACCGGCCTTAACCACCTTTGCTCAGCGGGAATTTACCGCAATTCGGCGTCCTGGGAGCGTCCGTAGTACACTACTTCGCCAACCCCACCGCCAGGTCAAAAAGAATCCCGCCCGTGATGCCAGTTAGGGGAGGGGCACCCCAAGGGCGGGCAAATGGGAGGCGAACGGGGGATAGTCAGCATGCGCCATAGTCGAGGTCCTTAGTTCTTCCGGTGAGCCATGACTGGGCTGGAAGGCATTCTTCATGCCCGGCTTGGCATGTCCGACATAAACGCGCCCGGTCAAGGAGTTAGGGTGCGCGAGGAAGAGGGTACGGGTGTGCATTAGGGGCTGAATCGGTAACCCTTTCCGGTCTAGGCTGTAAGGGGAGCAAGTGCAACGGCGTTAATAGGGTGATGCTGAGTGATAACTAATAACCATTGGCGGTATTATAACTGCGCCGGTGGGCGTGCATGAGGGATCCTAAGCCTGTCGTCATCGTCACCGGTAGCGAGGGCGCCATTGGCTCGGCGCTATGTCATGCACTCGAGGGGCGCTTTCGCGTGGTCGGTGTAGACCGTGATTGCGAGAACTCCTCTCACGAAAGCGTCGCTGTCGATCTGACTTCCGATGAAAGCGTGCGGCGGGGATTCGCAGAGATCAAAGAGCAGCATGGCAGTCGCATCGCTTCGGTGCTGCATCTGGCAGCGTATTTCGATCTCTCGGGGGAACCCAATCCGCTGTACGATGCCGTCAACGTGGACGGTACGCGGCGGTTGCTCGGCGCGTTGCAAGGCTTCGACATCGAGCAGTTCGTGTATGCCAGCACCATGCTGGTCCACGCGCCGACCCGTCCGGGACTGCCGATCGCCGAGGATGCCCCGCTGGAAGCCACTTGGCCTTACCCGCAATCGAAACTGAAAACAGAGGAGGCGATCCGCAAGCACCGCGGTCAGATCCCTTACGTGCTGCTGCGCATCGCCGGCATGTACAATGACCGCTGCGGCTCTGCCTTTCTAGCCCATCAGATCCGGCGTATTTACGAGCGCCACGTGGCCGCGCATTTGTATGCCGCGGACCCCGCGATCGGGCAGTCTTTCATCCACATCGAAGATGTGATCGATGCCTTTGTGCGTCTGGTCGAGCGCCGCGAATCGCTCCCGGCCGAGCTTCCTTTGCTGGTCGGTGAGCCGCAGGTGATGAGCTACGAGGCGTTGCAAAACCGGCTGGCGTTTCTGATCCACGGCGAGACCGAATGGGAGACCCGGCAGGTGCCGGAATTGGCGGCCAAGGCCGGCGCTTGGCTCCAGCACAAGGCGGCGCTGCTCGTGCCGGACGTTATCGATCAGGGCGAAGAGCCGTTCATCAAGCCCTACATGGTCGAGATGGCTGACGACCATTTTGAGATCGACAGCTCCCGCGCGCGCACGCTCTTAGGCTGGGAGCCCAAGCATTCGTTGCACGAGACGCTGCCCAAGATGGTCGAGGCACTTCGCGCCGATCCGCTGGCGTGGTATCACGAGCACGACCTCATCCCGCCTCTTTGGCTCAAGGAGGCAGAACAACAGCAGATCCCCGGCGATCGGCTGCTGCGCAGCCACGAGGCGTCTATGGGCGAGGCGCGCGCCGGCAGCCGGTGGGCGCATTTCGCGAATATGGGTCTCGGCGCCTGGCTGGTAACAAGCCCTCCCATGCTTGCCTACGGGGATGCCGCGATGGTTTGGAACGACATCGCAAGCGGGACCGCGGTGATGATCCTCGCATTGCTGTCCCTGTCAGGCCGCATGAGCTGGGCACGGTTCGCAACTGCCGCCGCCGGGATCTGGCTCCTGTTCGCCCCGCTGGTGTTCTGGACGCCGAGTGCGGCCGCCTATCTCAACGACACGCTGGTCGGCACGCTGGTGATCGGCTTCGCGATCCTGCTGCCGCCCGTACCCGGCGTGAGCCCCGTCGCGCTGGCGAGCGGGCCGGATATTCCTCCGGGATGGGACTACAACCCTTCCGGCTGGCTACAGCGCCTGCCGATCATCGCGCTGGCCTTCGTCGGCCTGTTTGTGTCCCGCTACCTCGCCGCTTACCAGTTGGGTCATATCGACTCCGCATGGGATCCGCTCTTCGGTGACGGCACCGAGCGGATCATCACCTCCGAGGTTTCCAAAGCCTGGCCGGTTCCCGACGCAGGACTCGGGGCGGTGACGTACATCCTGGAGATCCTCACCGGCTTCTTCGGCGATCGGCGGCGCTGGCGCACCGCGCCCTGGGTGGTGATCCTTTTCGGCCTCATGATCGTTCCCTTGGGCGCGGTCAGTATTTTCTTCATCATCATTCAGCCGATCCTTATCGGCACCTGGTGCACGCTGTGCTTGGTCGCCGCGGTGGCGATGCTGCTGCAGATCCCGTATTCGTTTGACGAGCTGCTCGCCTCCTGCCAGTTCCTGCTCGAGCGCCGGCGCCAGGGTCAATCGCTCCTGCGGGCGTTCTTGTTCGGCGACACTATCGAGGGCGGCAGCAAAGGTCCGAGAGACGAGTTTGCGGCGCCGGCGCGCACCGTGATCAGGGAAAGCTTGGGCGGGGGGGTCAACCTGCCGTGGAGTCTGGCCGCTTCGCTGGCGGTCGGGATCTGGCTCATGTGTACCCGGCTCAGCTTCGGCACCATAGGCGCGCAAGCAGACAGTGATCATCTGTTGGGCGCGCTGATCATCACCGTATCGATCTCCGCGCTGGCCGAAATGGCGCGGCCGCTGCGCTTCATCAACATATTGTTCGGGATCGCGCTGATCGGCGCGCCGTTGCTCTTCGATGGCGGTACGCCGCTCGCGGACTGGGCCGGGGTACTCGCGGGGGTTATATTGATAGGTTTGTCCGTCCCGCGCGGCCCGGTGCGAAACCAATACGGACGCTGGAATCGGGTCATCGTTTAGGGACTCGTGCTCTCGAAGCAGCCACCGGCTCACAAGCCCGAGTAGCAGCCCCAGCAAAGAAAGCCCAAAACAGACCGTCGTCACGTATCGTGGTACACGGTGACCAACCGAGTCTCAAGCCCCTCACTCCACACGCCGGTCTTGTGCGAGGGGGGAGTGAGCTAAGAACTCATTGCGGCGAGCTTCATGGAAGCCCTCGGGAAGCCCCATGCGGGTATCGTCCCAGATCTCCTCGCCGAGTGGATGGGGGTGCGCGCCGGCGAGCAGGCGCGGCACGAAGCACGGCACGACGACGATCGCCGTTTGCTCCTCTGGGCGCACTGTCGTTAGCCGGTTGCGGCGGCGTCCAATCGACGCTCGAGCCGGCGGGACGCGGCGCCGAACGCATCGCCGAGATCTTCTGGGCGATGACCGGAGGCGCCATCGTTATCTGGATCGCCGTGATCGCTCTCGCGATCTATGCCTTCCGGACTCGCCCCGGTTCTCATGAACCGCGCCGCGCGAAGTATTTGATCGTGGGCGGCGGCGCCGTTGTTCCCACCATCGTGCTGACCGCGTTGCTGATCTATGGGCTAGCGCCGATACCCGTGCTGTTGGCGCCGGCGCCGGAAGGCAGCCTCAAGATAGCCGTCTCTGGTGAACAGTGGTGGTGGCGAGTTCGCTATGAACCTCACGCCGGCGAACCCGTGGTGCTGGCGAACGAAATCCATCTGCCGGTCGGCGAGCCGGTGGAGTTTCGGCTGGAAAGCCCCGATGTCATTCACTCCTTCTGGATCCCTGCGCTCGGCGGCAAGGTGGACATGATTCCCGGTCGCGTGACCCGGCTTGCGTTGACACCGACCAGGACTGGCGTCTTTCGCGGCGCCTGTGCCGAATATTGTGGGACTTCTCACGCCTTGATGAGCTTCTATGTCAGGGTCGAAGAAAAAACAGCCTTCGACCGCTGGTTCATGCAGCAACGCGCATCGGCACTGCCGCCAAGCACTCCTCTCGCGACGCGCGGACAGGCATCTTTCCTGGCGAACGGTTGCGGCGCATGCCATACGATCCGCGGCACGCCGGCCGACGGTGTGGTAGGTCCGGATCTGACTCACGTGGGGAGCCGGCTCAGCATCGGCGCCGGCATCCTGCCCAACAAGCCGAAAGCGTTCCTGCATTGGATCGCCCGCACCGATCAAGCGAAGCCCGGTGTTCTCATGCCGGCCTTCGGCATGCTGCCGAAAGCAGACCTCGAAGCGCTGGCGGTCTATCTGGAAGGACTCCGATGAGCATCGACCCAGAGCCGCTCACAGCGGCTCCACCCGAAGAACTCCAGCGCGCTCAGACAGAACGACTGCTCGAAGCCTGGAAGCAACCTACCGGCTGGCGCTACTGGTCGGCGGTCAACAACTCGGTGGTTGGCCTCTGGTACGCGGCGATGACCTTCTTCTTTCTGCTCTTCGGCGGCGTGCTGGCCCTGCTGATGCGCCTGCAACTCGCCCGGCCCAACAACGACTTTCTCTCCGCCGACCTCTACAACCAGGCTTTTACGGTGCATGGCTCGGTGATGATGTTCCTCTTCGCCATCCCGATCTTCGAGGCCATCGCGGTCATGTTTCTGCCGCAGATGCTCGGGGCGCGCGAACTGCCCTTCCCGCGCTTGTCGGCCTTCGGCTTCTGGGCCTTTTTGCTTGGCGGGATATTTTTGTGCGGCTCGATCTTCTTCAATGCGGCGCCGCGCGGCGGCTGGTTTATGTACCCGCCGCTGACCTCCAAATATCAGTCCGGCATCGGCGCGGACATCTGGCTCTTGGGCTTCTCGTTCATCGAGATCGCCGCGATTGCCGCCGCCGTCGAAATCATCATCGGGGCGCTCAAAACCCGCCCGCCGGGGATGCGCATCAACCTCATCCCGCTCTACATCTGGTACGTGCTGGTGGCGGCGGCGATGATCCTGTTCGCTTTCCCTCCGCTCATCGCCGGGAGTCTGCTGCTGGAGGTCGAGCGCGCCTTCCACTGGCCCTTCTTCGACCCGGCGGGCGGCGGCGACCCGCTCTTGTGGCAGCACCTGTTCTGGCTCTTCGGCCACCCGGAGGTCTATATCATCTTCCTGCCGTCGATGGCGCTGATGGCGATGATCGTGCCGACGTTCGCGCAGCGGCCTATCGTCGGCTACGGGTGGATCGTGCTAGCGGCGGTGGGCATAGGGTTTTTGAGCTTCGGGCTCTGGGTGCACCACATGTTCACGACCGGGTTGCCGGGCATTTCGCTCGGGTTGTTCTCGGCGGCTTCGGAGGCTGTGGCGATCCCGACCGGGGTGCAAATTTTCTGCTTTATCGCGACGCTCGCGGCGGGGCGCACGGTGCGCTCGGTGCCGATGCTCTATGCCTTCGGCAGCCTGGTGATTTTCGTGCTGGGCGGCTTGACCGGCGTAATGGTAGCGATAGCCCCGTTCAATTTTCAGGCCCACGACACCTACTTCGTCGTGGCCCATCTTCACTACGTGTTGATCGGCGGTGCGCTCTTTCCGATCCTCGCCGGTTGTTATTATTTTTTTCCACTCATCAACGGCAAAAGGCTCTCCGACAAATTGGGAAAGATCGCTTTTTGGCTCGCATTCACCGGCTTCAACGTCGCCTTTCTGCCGATGCACCTGACGGGGCTGCGCGGGATGCCGCGCCGAGTCTTCACCTATCAGGCGGGGCTGGGCTTCGACACGCTCAATCTGGTTTCGACCGTCGGCGCGTTTATTCTGGCGGCGGGCCTCGCCATCGTCTTCTGGGACATGGTTCGTCCGAAAAAGAAGCAGTCTTATTCAGAGCGCAATCCGTGGAATGCCGGGACACTGGAGTGGACGCAGGAGATGCCGGGCAAGCCCTGGGGCATGCGCTCGATCCCTGAAATTGACAGCCGCTACCCGCTCTGGGAGCAGCCGAACTTTCTGCGCGACGTGGACGAGGGACGGTTCTACCTGGCCGACGCCGAAGAAGGGAAGCGCGAATCAATTCTGACCTCGGTGATTGACGCGCGGCCCGAGCAATGCCTGCGACTGCCGGGGCCGACGTTCATCACGCTGTGGGCCGCGCTGACGATGGGCGGCTTCTTCATCTTCGGCACTTTCTCGTTGTGGTGGCCGTCGCTCCTGAGCCTGCTCGCGTCGCTCGCCATCATCATTTACTGGCTGTGGACGGGGACGGCCCTCATCCCCGAAAAAGCGCAGAAGGATGTCGGCCTCGGTTTGAAGCTGCCGCTCTACTTGTCGGGGCCGGAGTCGGCTGGCTGGTGGGCGATGTTCATCACGATGCTGGCGGTGCTGACGGCGTTCATCTCGCTGGTCTTTGGCTACTTTTTCTTCTGGACGGTGCGCACCGATTTTCCGCCCGATCCGGCGCCCGGGCCAGGGCACTTCTGGCCTCTCGTGGCTGCACTGTTGCTGCTCGGAGCATGGGCGCAGACGGCGCTGGCAAGGCGCTGGAACCGCAATAACCATGCTAGCGCTTTCTACACCGGGCTATTGCTCTCGAGCATCTTGGCCATCGCCGGGGGAGCAGCGTTGCTCGCCGGCCCGTGGGTCACCGAGCTCGACCCGACCAGCCACGTCTATCCCGCGACCGTCTGGATACTCGTTATCTGGACAACATTACAGGTCCTGATCGGCGTCATCATGCAGCTCTACTGTATAGCGCGTAGAGTGGCAGGACGCATGACGGCGCGTTACGACATCGACATCCACAACGTGGCGCTGTACTGGCACTTCACCGCCTTCACCGCCGTCGTAACCGTCGCGGTGATCGCCGGATTTCCGCTGGTGGCGTGAGGGGGAAGATGACTGAGACCGCGGAGAAGGAACAGAGTCTGTGGCTGTTGACCGCCTCGCCGATCTTCTGGGCCGCGCACTTCCTGTTGTGCTACATTACCGCCGCCATCTGGTGCGCGAAAGTCGTCGGCCTCGGCGGTTCGCTAGCCAGCGTCCGGGTGGCAATCGCCGTCTACACGGCGCTGGCGCTCGCCGCGATCGGGATCGTCGGCCGGATCGGCTACCGCACGCACAGCCACGGCAACGCGACCCTACCGCACGACGATGATACGCCGGAAGATCGGCACCGCTTCTTAGGTTTCGCCACGCTGCTGTTGTCGGCATTAAGCGCGGTAGCTGTCATTTACGCGGGCCTGGTAATTTTCTTCTTCAAAAGCTGTTACTGATGCGCCGCTTGTTACTCCTATTGGGACTCTTCACGCTCGCCGCCGTGTGGTTGGGGCCGCTGGCTGAAACGGCGCGCCGGGCGTTTTCCGCGCATATGCTGATGCACATGGGCGTAGTAGCAGTCGCTGCGCCGCTCCTGGCACTGGGAGTCACGGGCGGGCGGTTCGATCCGGTGCTAAAAATGCCGCGGCTGTTCGCTTCCATTCCCGCCTCCGTGCTGGAATTGATTGTAGTGTGGGCCTGGCACGCACCCGCGTTACACCATGCGGCGCGCTATAGCACCATAGGCTCGATAGCCGAACAGGGAATGTTTCTGATCTCCGCTCTGCTCTTGTGGCTATCCGCTTACGGCGGTAATGGCAGACACGGCGCCCGCCGCGCCGCAGGAGTCGTGGGTTTACTGCTGACTTCGATGCACATGACGCTGCTCGGGGCACTGCTCGCGCTCGCGCCGCGAGCCCTCTATGTGCATGCGGGCGGATTCGGCGGGCTCACGCCGCTCGAGGACCAAGCCCTCGGCGGGGCGATTATGCTCCTCATCGGTGGCGTATCCTACCTCCTCGGTGGTCTTGGGCTGATGGCCGGATTACTGAGATGGAAAGAGGCGGGGATAAACAGGGCTGGCCTAAAATCTTACCGGTCGCAGCCATGAATCACTGGCCCCGGTATACTGCCGTCATCCTCGGCGGGCTCGCCATCGGGGGATTCCTGATAGCCGCGTCCGGGATCGTGCCGATCAAAGCCAGCTCCGGACACTGGGCAATCACTGAGTGGTTTTTGCACTTTGCCATGCGTCGGTCCATTTTTACGCAGAGCTTAGGCATAGAGTCCCCGGCTCTCGACGAGCCGGAGCTGGTGCTCAAAGGCGCCGGTCACTACGAGACGGGTTGCGCTCCTTGCCACGGCAGCCCACAACGCCCCCCGAGGTTCGCAGAGGCCATGACGCCTCGGCCGCCCCACCTTCCGCCGCGGCTTTCCGAGTGGAGCTCCGACGATCTCTTCTACGTGGTGAAGCACGGCGTCAAATTCACCGGGATGCCAGGCTGGCCCGCGTTGGGGCGTGACGATGAAGTGTGGGCGATGGTGGCATTTCTGCGTAAGCTCCCGAGCCTCGGTGCCGAGGAATATCGTTGGCTGGCATATGGCGAGAACACAGTTGCGCTGACAGAGCGTTCCCCCGATCCGGTGGCAACGCCTATCGCAGTCACCAAAGGCTGTACGCGTTGTCACGGTACCGATGGCCGAGGTCGCGGCGGCGCGTTCCCGAAGCTTGCGGGTCAGCGCCCTGCCTACTTGGCTGCCACGCTGGAGGCCTATGCGCGCGGCGAACGTCACAGCGGCATCATGGAGCCGATTGCGGCGGCCCTTAGTAGCGCCGAAATGCGCGAGCTAGCTCGCTACTATGCCAGCTTGCCGGGTCGTGCAGCGATGCCCCCCGACCGGACAACGGCTCGGTCGAACGAGCGTGGCAAGAAGATAGCCGAGGATGGCGCCCCGAAACAACGAGTGCCTGCTTGCGTTGCATGCCATGGACCGAGTTCCGTGCGCCGCAACCCGGCTTATCCCGTGCTCACCGGTCAGTATGCCGACTATCTCGTACTGCAACTACAACTTTTCAAAGCGCAGCAGCGCGGCGGATCCGACTATGCTCACATCATGCGCCGGGTTGCTGCCGGCTTGAGCCTAGCGCAGATGCGCGATGTTGCGCGTTACTATGCCTCGCTGAGACCCCAACAACCCGACAGTGTGTTCATGGCCTCCCTCGGAGACCGGAAGCAACGAACGAACGGCCGCAAGCATTCGGTGGCGCTCCCGGAAAAAGTAGAACAGAAAGAAAACCGTAATTAAAAGCTGCATCCCGAAGTGGATGGTTCCCTCGACAAAGCGCGGGCAGGTGTTTGCCAAGTGGCTCGATGATACGGCCCCATTCCGCGCGTAACTTAATTGCCTGTCGATCCAGGAGAAGATCTGATCGATCCACGGATAGCGATCAAGCATTGCGCGCCATTGAGGGCGAACTGTTTGGGGTATAGGGCAGTTGGTTACTCATCGCGCTCCTCCTCTAAAACGGCTTGCCTTGAACTCTCGTGCTCAGCGCAACAGGATGGGTGCGCCTGTTGCAAGGTGGCGGCGTGCGAGCGACGCCGATCCGCCTCGGGACTATCGTCCCTCTATCGCGAAGGAAATCTTGACGTTGACCCGGTAGTAAGTGATCCGCGCGAGGTCAAAAAGAATCCCGCCCGTGATGCCGGATAGGGGAGGGGCACGCCAGGGCGGGCAAAGGGGGAGGCAAACGGGTGCAGTCAGCATGCGCCGCGCCTGAGCCATGGCTGGCTGGGCAGCATTCTTCATGCCCGGCTTGGCGTGTCCCGATATAACCTGGCCAGTCAGGGAGTTAGGATGTGCGAGCGAGAGAGAATGGGCGTGCCAGAGGGGCGAATCGGTAACTTTCCGGTCGAGGCCGTAAGGGTTGCAATAGCGTACCAGGGGTGCAATTCAGCAATTCTTACCGGTAAAAGAGTGCCGAAGCTAGCCCGGATTTCTCACCGATAGCCAAGAAAAAGGCCGTATCTCGTGGCATAATATGTGTTCGATCAGCATGTTATGCACAATGACGAGGACGGCCTTATGGAAACACAGTGTAACGGGTGGCGG